>CAZSIO010000182.1:0-2649 GCA_964606865.1 uncultured Sideroxydans sp. | reverse complement strand
CGGCGCGATCTGGAAAGACATCGGCGAGCACCTCGCCGAACAGCGCAACGGTGGCTCCCTTGCGACGGGATGAAGAACGAATAGAGCGTGACTTGACTGCTTGATCTTTCATGGGCGTGTTGAACATGCCGCCACATAGGTTTAGCGACGAACTAAATGATGAACGATGATGGTATTTTACACGAAATAGCTGATTGTTTGAAGGAAGTTCTTCTTTCCGTTGCGTAACTTCTGTCATTCCCTGCTATTTTGCCCTGTTCCTGCATGCAAAACCCCCAGCTTCAGCCCGTCCGGTCGCACCCCTCACTTCGTGCCGGAAAATTTCCGTTGATCGCTTTCCAGACTGGCGGCTTGGGGGCATATGCATTCGATCTGCTCGCGCGAGCAGATGAACTCGGGGCGCGGCGGCTTCCCGCAAAACGGTTCCACGATGCGATTGCTGAGTGCGTTGTACACGAAGAACACGTTCGAGCGCGGATCCGGCGTGATGTTGCTGTTGGAGCCGTGCATCACATTGCAGTCGAAGATGATCACCGAACCGGGTTTTGCGATCGCCCCCCGGCCAGACCGTGCCGTTCACGTAGCGGGTGAGGATACCGTCATCCGGCACACCGTATTCCTGCTTCTTGAGCGAAGCTTTGGAGTGGTCGTCCGGCGTCTCACCGGAGCACACGGCGTAGGACTTGTGAGAGCCGGGCATCAACATCAGGGCACCGTTATAGGGCGTGTTCTCGATCAGCGAGATCGACATGCGATGGGATCGTGAACCGTTAAATTTTTTCTTTCAGTCTTTTGTGATGTCAAAACATATCTGGCGCAAAACAGGTGCAACCCCAGCGCGCCATATGGGTTGGTTCAAAGGAACCTTTTTTGCCGAAACACAGCCATCCGGATATAACAAGCCAGAACTGACACCCAAAACCCGGCCAAAACCCGAGCAGAGCGCGGTTTTGTGGCGCACGCTTCCTGTGTTATAAACCCGCTTCCCACCCCATTAAAGAAACACGATGCCGCTTCGGTATCGATGTTTTCCTTTTCATTTGTGCAAGGAGACACCGACAGTGAGCGAGACACGACAAACCGACATCCCCATCTATTCCGCCAGCAATCCGCAGTTCCGTTCCTACAATCTGAACAATTTTCGCGACATCCCGCAGATCGCAAAACTTGGCGAACAGCATCGATTCGACATCGAAGTCGTCGGCAACGTGTTGCCGTTCAAGGCGAACAATTACGTGGTCGAGCAATTGATAGACTGGGACAAAGTCCCCGATGATCCGATCTTTGCCCTCACGTTCCCGCAAAAAGACATGCTGTTACCGGCACATTACGATGAAATCGCCGCACTGCTCAAAAACGGGGCGGACAAGGCGA
This sequence comes from uncultured Sideroxydans sp., assembly GCA_964606865.1. Lineage (GTDB taxonomy): Bacteria > Pseudomonadota > Gammaproteobacteria > Burkholderiales > Gallionellaceae > Sideroxyarcus. The sequence goes on along the minus strand of CAZSIO010000182.1, from coordinate 1,275 downwards.
CCCTCAAGGAAGCGGCCAACCGCATCCGCATGCAGCTAAATCCGCACCCCGCCGGCCAGGCCGAGCACAACGTGCCGGTGCTCGACGGCGAAACCCTGCACGGCATGCAGCACAAATACCGCCAGACCATTCTCTTCTTCCCCAGCCAGGGCCAGACCTGTCACGCTTACTGCACCTTCTGCTTCCGCTGGCCGCAGTTCGTCGGCCTGACTGAGATCAAGTTCGCCAGCCGCGAGGTGGAGAAGCTGGTCGAATACGTGAAGCGCAACCCGCAGATCACCGACATCCTGTTCACCGGCGGCGACCCGATGATCATGTCAGCGAAGAACCTCGCCGCCTATATCGAACCGCTGCTGTCGGCCGATCTGCCCAATCTGGTCAACATCCGCATCGGCACCAAGGTGCTGGGTTACTGGCCGCACAAGTTCGTGGACGACGAGGACACGCCGGAGATGCTGGCGCTGTTCCGCAAGGTGACCGATTCCGGCAAGCAACTGGCGCTGATGGCGCACTTCAACCACCCGCGCGAACTGGAGAACGACACGGTTCGCAAGGCCATCCGCAACCTGCGCGAAGCGAACGTGATGATCCGCACCCAGTCGCCGGTGATGCGTCACATCAATGACGATCCGGCCTTGTGGGCGCGCATGTGGGAGACGCAGGTCAAGCTGGGTTGCGTGCCGTATTACATGTTCCTCGCGCGCGACACCGGCGCGCAGCATTATTTCTCGGTGCCGCTGGTGCGCGCCTGGCAGATCTTCCGCGAGGCTTATCAGCAGGTGTCCGGCCTGGCGCGCACCGTGCGCGGCCCCAGCATGTCAGCCACGCCGGGCAAGATCCAGATGCTGGGGGTGGCCGACGCCGGCGACCGCAAAGTGATGGTGATGCGCTTCCTGCAGGGCCGCGACCCGGATTGGGTGCAGCGCCCGTTCTTCGCCGAATACAACGAGACCGCCACCTGGATCGACGAACTCAAGCCCGCCTTCGGGGCTAAAAAGTTTTTTTTCGAGGAAGAGCTGGAACAACTGTTCCACGCGCATAACGAAAGCAGCACGGCGGATGATTTCGAATGAAAATCATCCTGCACAATATCCGCACCTGTCGGGCTGCACCCACAAGAGGCAGCCTGTGGACCCTTTGAAGAGGTTCTTGTCCCTTTTGGGGATATGGAGCTAAACCCCAACAGCACGAGCATAAGCCGGACCTACCGGGGTGGCGCCACCGGGAACGGCGGCGCCTTACCCTGTTTGTCCTGCCCCGCATAGATCGTCAGGT
>CAZSIO010000181.1:0-2662 GCA_964606865.1 uncultured Sideroxydans sp. | reverse complement strand
ATGCGCGAATACCGCATCACCGAGGGGCGCTTGCAGGGGGCGGGTCAGCGCAGCAAGCCGGAGATTGCGGACTATGTGCTGGTGTATCGCAACCACAAGCTGGCGGTGATCGAGGCGAAGCGCTGGGATTTGCCGCACACCGAGGGCTTGGCTCAGGCCAAGACGTATGCGGGCAAGCTGCGCGCACGCTTCACTTACGCCACTAACGGCCAGCGCATCTATGGTGTGGATATGCAGAGCGGTGCGGAAGGCGATGTCGAGGCTTATCCAACACCGGATGAATTATGGAGCCGCACCTTTGCCGAAGCGAACGACTGGCGCGAGCGTTTCGCCGCCGTGCCGTTCGAGGACAAGGGCGGCATGTGGGGTTCGCGCTACTATCAGGATAGTGCGATCAACAATGTGCTGGAGGCGATTGCGGATAACCAGCAGCGCATCCTGCTGACGCTGGCGACGGGGACGGGCAAGACATTTATTGCGTTCCAGTTGGCGTGGAAGTTGTTCAAGTCGCGCTGGAACTTGAAGCGCGATGCGGCGCGTCAGCCGCGCATTTTGTTTCTTGCCGACCGCAACATTCTTGCGGATCAGGCGTACAACTCGTTCTCCGCTTTTCCCGAAGACGCGCTGGTGCGCATTGCGCCGGACGACATTCGCAAGAAGGGGCGCGTGCCGAAGAACGGGAGTGTGTTCTTTACTATTTTCCAGACGTTCATGAGCGGGCAAGCCCTCACCCCCAGCCCCTCTCCCGAAGGGCGAGGGGAGCCAACACCGTACTTCGGCGAGTACCCGCCGGACTTTTTCGATTTCATCATCATCGACGAATGCCATCGCGGCGGCGCGAATGACGAAAGCACCTGGCGCGGCATTCTCGAATACTTTGCCCCTGCGGTGCAGCTCGGCTTGACCGCCACGCCGAAGCGCAAAGACAACGTGAACACCTACGCGTATTTCGGCGAGCCGGTGTATGTGTATTCGCTGAAGGAGGGCATCAACGACGGCTTCCTCACGCCATTCCGCGTGAAGCAGTACGCCACCACGTTAGATGAATACCGCTACACCTCGGACGATAATTTGATTGAGGGCGAGATCGAGGCGGGCAAGTTGTACGAGGAAAAGGATTTCAACCGCAGCATCGAGATCGTGGAGCGCGAAAGATACCGTGTGAAGCTGTTCATGGAGGCGATCAATCAGCGCGAGAAGACGCTGGTGTTCTGCGCCAATCAGGCGCACGCGGCGTTGGTGCGCGATTTGATAAACCAAGTAAAGACCGATAGCGCCGATCCGAACTATTGCGTGCGCGTGACAGCGAATGATGGCGAGCGCGGCGAGCAATATCTTCGCGAGTTTCAGGATAACGAGAAGAGCATTCCGACGGTGCTCACCACCTCGCAGAAACTTTCCACCGGGGTGGATGCGCGCAACGTGCGCAACATCGCGCTGATGCGGCCGATCAATTCGATGATCGAGTTCAAGCAGATCATCGGGCGCGGCACGCGCCTGTATGACGGCAAGGATTACTTCACGATTTACGATTTTGTGAAGGCTCATCATTTGTTCAATGACCCGGAGTGGGATGGCGAGCCAGCCGAGGTGGATAACGGTGGCGATAAAGCCTTTCCGCCCATCGAGGCAAAACCGCAGCCTGACGCAAAGCAGCCGCGCCCCGAATACGAGGCACAGCAGAAAGTTCGCGTAAGGCTGCGCGACGGTAAGGAACGCAACATCCGGCATATTTCGGTGACGACCTTCTGGGGGCCGGACGGCAAACCGATCTCGGCGGCAGAATTCCTGATGTTACTGTTCGGGCAGTTGCCGGAATTCTTCAAAGATGAAGATGAGTTGCGCGCGCTGTGGAGCTTGCCGGATACGCGCAAGAAACTGCTGGAAGGTCTGGCGGAAAAAGGCTTTGGCAAAGATCAGCTGGTTGAGATGCAGAAGATCATCGATGCCGAGAACAGCGATTTGTTCGATGTGCTGGCGCATGTGGCGTTCGCGATGCAACCGATCAGCCGCAAAGAGCGGGCGGCTTCGGCACACTCGGAAATTCACGAACATTTCAGTGACAAGCAGCAGGCCTTCCTCGATTTTGTGCTGGCGCATTACGTGCAGGAAGGCGTAGATGAGTTGGAGCAGGAGAAGCTGACCAAGCTGCTACGGCTGAAATATCAAGACTCGATCCCCGATGCGGTCGCCGATCTGGGCGGCGACATTGGCGCGATACGCAATCTTTTTTTTGGATTCCAGAGATATTTGTATCAGCCATCAGGCGGCGCTGCACGTTAGTAATGCGGCGGCCTTTCGTTCGCCGGCGACTTGTCATGACTCCCCGCCTCAGCCAGAGAACGCACTTGTCCCGCGAGCGCGATGCACATGCCTTCAAGGCGCTCAAGTTTCTGTTGTTGCTGGTAGACCGTCTTGTTCAGTTCTTCGACCAGGTCTTCCTGGAAGGTGATCTTTTCTTCGATGTTTATCAAGCGTGCTTCATCCATGGGGTGGCTCTGAAAGTTGGGCGGCTGGCCGGGGCGGGCATTGTAGCGCGGTACGACCCACTGCAATTTCGGTATGATGGCGCGCGTAACGCGGCCGCTGTTTATTTTGAGGCCCGACCGAGACAGGTTCACAAAACCCTCTAAACCCGGATAATCGATTGTGGTGTGGGAGC
>CAZSIO010000180.1:0-2673 GCA_964606865.1 uncultured Sideroxydans sp. | reverse complement strand
GCGTGCGCCCGTTGGGGCTGAACGATTCGTTGTTGCAAAACGTGCAACCGCCAGTTCCCTTGCTGCCATCGCGGTTGGGGCAGGTCATGCCGACATCCAGCGCGATCTTGTGGACGCGCTCGCCGTAGCGGTGCAGCAGATATTGCCCGTAAGTATTGACGCGGTCGGAGAGGGTCATTGGTCTGGATGCAGGTGCTGCGGGATTTGGGTTGCGGGCATGATGTAGCATAAATACAACATTCTTTTATTTTTTTGCGCTAAATCAAAAATACCCCAGTCACTTATTGCACAATCCGCCCCGGATCAACTGCTTCGGGGGTTGATTCAAACGCCTGCCGCAGCAGTTTGACGACAGGCCACCCCGCTGTAAGTGATTTGTAAGATTGTTGTAATACGTTCGGCTCTGAAGCGAAAGAGTAATGCTCGTCTTCAGGGTCGATTCTAAAATTATGAGGAGAAAATCAATGCAAAAGAAAATCATCGCACTGGCTGTTGCTGCTGCTTTTTCCGCCCCGGCTTTCGCCGAAGTTACCGTGTACGGCGTGGTTGACGGTCTTGTTGCCAGCGTTTCCGGCGACGGCCAGAAGAGCGACATGCAAGCCCTTTCCGGCGGCCTGGCTTCTTCCCGCATCGGCATAGTGGGCGTAGAAGACCTGGACAACGGCATGAAGGCTGTTGCCAAAGTTGAATACGCTCTGGACACAGAAACTGCCGGCGGTATTGGCAATGCGCGTCAGCAAATGCTGGCACTGGCTGGCGGTTTCGGTACCTTTGCAACTGGTTACCTGCAAACCACCGGTTATGACTGGGCTGTCAAGTTCGACCCGACTGCCGGTTCCTTCGTGTCTCCGCTGCAATCCATGACCCGTGGTGGCGTATTCCTGGTTGGTTCCGCTACGATCGCTGCGCGCGCTCAACGCGCTCTGGCCTACATCTCCCCGGACATGAACGGCTTGAGCTTTGCCGTGAACTATTCCACGGACACTGGAGCTGGTGCGACAGCTGATTCCATCCTCGGTGGAGCTGCTTACGGCGGTCAGACTGGCCTCGGTAACCTGGGCCAGCCTTCGACACTCGCCAAGGATATGAAGGTTCCCGCATACTTGGTTTCCGTGACCTATACCGGCGTGCCAAATCTGGCTGTGGGCGGCGTGATCGCCAATGCCAAGCTTGACGCGCTCGACGCAAAGATTGCCGACATGGCTTTGGGTGCTTCCTATGACCTGACCGTGGCCAAGCTGTTCGCCACCTACCAGACCACCAAGCTGGACATCACGGGCGCAAGCCTTGGCTCCAGCAAGGCGATGTCCTTCAGTGCTGTAGCACCGGTCGGTCCTGGTGCCGTGGCATTCAGCTATGCCAAGAACACCATGGATACTAACACCTGGGGCACAGATGCAAGCGGTTCCGGCCTCACCGTGGCCTGGTTGCAAGGCCTGTCCAAGACCACGACGCTGTATGCCGGTCTGGAGAAGGTTTCCAACGGCAACAACACCAAAACATTCAGCGTGGGTAACAACGCGCTCGGCGGTGGCGCGGCAGCTCAAGGCGGTCTTGGTGTAAGCACTTTGAACGCGGGTGGCAGCAGCCAGGCTCTGTTCGTTGGCCTGAACAAGAAGTTCTAAGAAGTACAACTAGCCATTCGACCAGGCTGCAAAAGACCGCAGCCTAAGTGGCTGGCTATGATCTGACGTAACCGTCAGTTTGGATTGAAACGGGCCTCTGCGGAGGCCCGTTTTTTATTCGGGCATTCCCGCCTTTCGATACGCTCAAGACAGGCAGACCTTGCGGTCTGGCGGGAATCCGGTAATCTACGAACCGTGAGCAGACAATGTTCAGGGAGCGTCAGGTGCCGACTATCAGCATGTTTTATGGGATCGTTATCTATCTGTATTTCTTTGATGACGAGCGACATAAGTTGCCGCACATTCACGCCAGATACCAAGGTGAGGATGCTTCATTTTCCATCGTGGATGGTGTGGTGTTGTCAGGCCAAATTCCCCAAGGAAAGGCAAAATTGGTTCAGGCATGGATTGAAATTCATCGTGAAGCACTAGTGGCCGACTGGGAGTTGGCGGTGAATGGTGAAGCACCGTTTAGAATTGAGCCGCTTCAATAGGGAGGACTGACTATGGAATCTGTTACGAAAGTGCATCCAAGGCCTGATTTTCAAATCGAACTGGAATTCAGCACAGGTGAGGCGCGTCTGTTTGATGTGCGTCCCTACCTGGACAAAGGTGTGTTCACCCGACTGAAAGATATTTCCTTGTTCCAGCAGGCCTATGTTGCATTCGATACGGTTTGCTGGCCGGGCAACCTGGATATCGCCCCGGAAACGCTTTATGACGCGTCATTGCCATTGCACCAGTCAAGCCGTTAACGTTGAAAATCGCCTTTTTCGTTTGCCCTTTCTCCCGCTTGCGGGGGAAAGTTGGATAGGGGGAAACGGGCATGGCGAGTTTCATCATCAGGGGTGGCTACTCGTCATGCCTGTTAGGAGAGCATCATGCTGAATCTGGACCGTTTTATCATCGAATTCGACAAGGGCCTGCGCACCTTGTTTGCCAAGGCGCCGACCGCGCGCCCGTATCCCGACGCGGAGGTTCCCGACGCGGAAATGAACGCTGCGGAGAAGAAGCACGCCGCCGCGCTGATGCGCATCAACCATACCGG
>CAZSIO010000179.1:0-2721 GCA_964606865.1 uncultured Sideroxydans sp. | reverse complement strand
ACGATGACCGCTTTGCACTCGGGAAAATATTTGGCCAGACCGGCCTGCACCGCGCGCACCACATGGCCGATGGTGTGTGCGCTGTTGAAACTGGGGATGCCGACGACGATATCGGCCTTCCCGAACTGTTCGATCTGCTGATGAATATCAGCTCTGAGCGTGACCGCATCCATGTTCCGGAGCACCTCCTTGGCTGTGTTCAATTTAGCACGATAGCGGCGCAGCCGTACTCCGCTTTTCCAGCAGCAGCAACTGCATATCCATCACGTTGGTGCCGGTCGGCCCGGTGATGAGATGGCTGTGTTCTCCGGATCGCTCATCGTAACGCCGGAAGAAGGCGTAAGAGTCGTTGGCGTCGAGATGCGGCTGTGGATCGATGCCCAGCTCACGCGCACGCGCGGCAGTTCGACCATCGACCTGCGCCCCGGCGGCAGCAGTGGGGCCGTCGCTGCCGTCGGTGGCGGTGGAGAGCAATGTCACCCCATCCATCCCCTCGATCTCCAGCGCGAATGCCAGCGCGAGTTCCTGGTTGCGTCCACCCAAACCCGTACCGCGCACCGTGACCGTAGTCTCGCCGCCGCAAAGCAGACAACAGCGCTCGCCCCCGCACATCCCGCTCAACTCACGGCGCGCGATCTGCGCCAGAAAATGCGCCGCAGCACGCGCCTCGCCCTGTAGTTCCGCGCTAATGATCCGGGTGTTGAGGCCGAGTCGCCGTGATTCTGTTGCCGCCGCCTCCAGCGCCAGGCGCAGCGCACCGACGATCACGTTGCGCGTCTGGTTGAAGCAGCGGTCGCCCGCCTTCGCCGTCTCGGCGAGTTGTCCGCATGCACCCTGTTGCAGAAGCGCCGTCACGCGCTGCGGCATCTTGTCCAGCAATCCGTATTTGGAGATCACCGCCAGCGCATCGGCAAAGCTCGAACCGTCCACCGCAGTCGGACCGGAAGCGATCACATCGAGCCGGTCGCCGATCACATCCGACAACAGCAGCGTGAGTACTTGCGCCGGAAAGGCAGCCTGCGCCAGTCTGCCACCCTTGATGGCGGAAAGGTGCTTGCGCACCGCGTTTAGTTCGCCGATGTTGGCGCCGGCCCGCAACAACAGGCCGGTCGCTTCCTGCTTGTCCTGCAAGGTCAATCCTGCGGCCGGCGCGACCAGCAGTGCGGAAGCGCCGCCCGACAACAGGCAAAGCACCAGCGTCTTCTCGTCGGCGGCACGCACCAGATCGAGGATGCGCCGCGCGCCGGCCTCACCCGCCGCGTTCGGCACCGGGTGTGCCGCCTCCACTTGTTCGATGTTCTTCAGCGGCAGCGTGTGGCCATCCTTTACCACGATCAGTCCGGTGGTAATGTACTCACCGAGCAGCGTCTCCACCGCCTGCGCCATGCGCGCCGTGGCCTTGCCGCCGCCGACCACCAGGATGCGTTTTAGTGCGGCGAGATCGTAATCGGCGTCCGCCACCCGGAGATGCCCGTTCGCGACCTTCGCCGACCCAAGCACTGCGTAATACGGGTCAACGGCAGCCAGCGCGGCATCAAAGATCGTGCGCAATATCCCGTTTTCATTTGCGTCCAACAGGCGCAGTACTGCCTCGTTCCAGCCGGACGGGCCGGGCAGGCGCGTCTTGATGAGTTTTGGGATAGTGATGCGCGCGTCGTGGCTGCCGTCGTCGTGCATCACCAGCACCGGGTGCTCCACCGCCTGCAGCATTTGCAGATCGTTCAAGCTGTCCCCCAGCCCGATGCTCTCGACCCCGCCGAATTGTTTCTCATACAAGGATTGCAGCAGACTCACTGCGCGCCCCTTGTCGTGCCGCCCCAGAATGTGGAACAGACGCCCCTCGGTCCAGCTCAGTCCGTCCGCCTTGATGGCATGCAGGAAGCGCACGTCCGGCGCGCCCTCGAACACGAACGGCTCGTCGAAATCGCGCTGCTGCGCGCGTTGCGCCGCATCGGGCGAGAGGCCGGTCAGCGCCGCGACTTCCTCCGCCGTCATGTCGCCGAAACCGCGCACCTTCACCTGCAAAGCATCGCGCAGCCGCACGAAACGGCGGCGGATATCCGCATAGGGCGTGCCCAGAGTGATCAGATGGTAGTCGCCGCAGTCTTCGGCCTCAAACGGCGCGGCAAAATAGCCGTGCGGAACGAACACACCGCCACCGTTTTCGCTGATGAAGGGATGGACGTTACCCAGTTTGCGGCGCAGCACTTCGATCTCGGCGCGTGTCTTGCTGGAACACAGGATGAGCGGGATGTGCCGGGCACGGATCAGATCCAGTGCGGGCAACGCCGGTGCAAAGGAATAGGTTGCAGCATCCAGCAAGGTCCCGTCCAGATCGGTGATGATGATTTTCGACATCGCTAACCACTCCCCGCGTGTAACCCGCGCATGGAAAAAGTATACTCTCGCCACTTCATCACAACCCGTTCGAGTTAGCCTCTCTGCCGCACCACCGATGACCGACACGCCAAGCAAACACACGCCGATGATGCAGCAATACCTGCGCATCAAGGCCGAGCATCCCGACATGCTGCTGTTCTACCGCATGGGTGATTTCTACGAGCTGTTCCACGACGATGCGGTGCGTGCGGCGAAGTTGCTCGACATCACGCTGACGCAGCGCGGCGCTTCCAACGGCCAGCCTATCAAGATGGCGGGCGTGCCCTATCACGCCGCCGAGCAATACCTGGCAAGGCTGGTGAAGATGGGCGAGTCCGTCGC
>CAZSIO010000178.1:0-2727 GCA_964606865.1 uncultured Sideroxydans sp. | reverse complement strand
CAACTGTGCGAACTGATCCGCCACGACATCCGCAGCCAGGGCGGCTGGGTCCCATTCTCGCGCTTCATGGAGCTGGCGCTGTACGCGCCGGGGCTGGGGTACTACAGCGCCGGCGCACATAAATTTGGTGCGGCGGGCGATTTCATCACCGCACCGGAACTGTCCACCCTGTTCGGACGGACTCTGGCGCGGCAACTGGCTGACATCATGCCCTTCAGTGCGCCGCACATTCTTGAACTGGGGGCAGGCAGCGGCAAACTGGCGCTGGATGTCCTAGGCGAACTGGAACGGCGCAACGCACTTCCCACGAGCTATGCCATCCTTGAAGTCAGTGCAGACTTGCGCCAGCGCCAGCAAGCCCTGTTGCGGGAAAAGCTGCCGCACCTCGCCAGCCGCGTGCACTGGCTGGATGCGCTGCCGGAGAAATTCTCCGGCGCGGTCATCGGCAACGAAGTGCTGGATGCGCTGCCGGTGCATCTGCTGCACTGGCGAGAGCTCCCCTCTACCACCGGGAGAGGGGCTGGGGGTGAGGGCATTCACTCAACAAAACCCCTCACCCTAACCCTCTCCCCGGGGGAGAGGGAACATAGAATCCTCGAACGTGGCGTAGCGCTTGATGGGATGCGTTTCATCTGGCAAGACCGCATTCCGGAGAACGCTGCGCTGCTCGACATCGCCCGTGATCTGCAACCAACTCCCGGCGATTACCAGAGCGAAATCTCGCTCGCCGCGCGCGGTTTGATCGCCAGCCTGTGCGAGCGCATGGACAAGGGCGTGATGATCTTCATCGATTACGGTTTCGGCGCGCGCGAGTTTTACCATCCGCAGCGCACGCGCGGCACGCTGATGTGCCACTACCGCCACCACACGCATGACGACCCCTTCTATCTGCCAGGCTTGCAGGACATCACGGCGCACGTTGATTTCACCGCCATCGCCGAAACCGCCATCGACCACGGCGCGCATTTTCTCGGCTATACCTCGCAGGCGCACTTCCTGCTCAATAACGGCGTAACCGATTATCTGCAGGAAGTTTCACCTGAAGATGTGCGCGCCTACGCACCGCTCTCCGCCCAACTGCAAAAACTCACCAGTCCGGCCGAGATGGGCGAACTGTTCAAGGTGATTGCGCTGGGGAAAAAATTGGATCAGCCGCTGGCGGGATTCTTGCGCGGCGACCTGTCGCGCAGCTTGTAGGCGCTGTTTTTTGAATTCGCGCTCGCGCTTCCCCCTGCTGCGGCGGCGACGAGGCGAAACCCTGGCAAGCTCCGCATAACGATCGATTGCGCGCAGCGCTACATCAGCGCGACGCTTTTCACTTGTGCATACACTTCCATGCCGACCGCCAGACCAAGCCGGTCGCGCGAGCGGCGCGTGATGCGCGACAGCAACACATTCGATGCGCCGATCGTCATGCGCACGTTCACTTTGTCCGCGCCCTCGTCGCGAATCTCGGCGATGCGCGCTGACAAAATGTTGCTGATGCTGGTGTCGTGCGCATGCTGCAGGGCGATGCTCACGTCGCGCGCCAGCACCCGGGCGCGCACGCGGCTGCCAAGCGGATGGCTGACCCGCCCCACCCACACTATTCCGTTGCCGTAATCCAGTTGCGTCAAGCCATAGTGCTCGTCGTGCTGCACCACCGTCGCTTCGATCACCGCGCCCGCATCGTCAAAGTGCGCGATGGGCAGGTCGAGGCGCGCGAGTATCTCGCCCGGCGCACCGCGGGCGATGACATGGCCTGCTTGCAGCAACAGCAGGTGGTCGGCCAGCCGCGCCACTTCATCCAGCGCATGGCTGACGTACAACACGGGAATCTCCAGCTCACGATGCAGGGCTTCGAGGTAGGGCATGATCTCCTGCTTGCTGCGGGTGTCGAGCGCGGACAGCGGCTCGTCCATCAGCAACAGGCGCGGGCTGGTGAGCAACGCGCGCCCGATGGCGACGCGCTGGCGTTCGCCGCCGGACAGTTGCGCCGGATCAACGCGCCCGATCAGTTGATTCAATCCCAGCCACGCCACCACTTGTTCCAGTTGCACTTTGCGTTCTACAGGCGGAATGCGCCGGTAACCGTATTCGAGATTGGCGCGCACCGACAGATGCGGGAACAGGCTGGCCTCCTGGAACACATAGCCCAAAGCGCGGCGATGTGTCGGCACAGATGTCGTTTCGTTTTGCCAGATTTCGTCGCCCACCTGCAACGAACCTGGAGCGCGCTCCAACCCTGCGATACAACGCAGCAAGGTGGTTTTCCCCGAACCCGATGCACCGAACAACGCAGTGATCCCGCGCAGCGGAAATTGCGCATCCACGTCCAGCAAGAAGTTCGGGCGGGTGAGCCGGAAGCGCGCGCGAATGCTCATGGATGCACCACCCGATAGCGGCGATTGATGGCATAAACCGCCAACAACATCAGGAAGGAAGTCGCCAGCAGGCCGCCTGCCAGCAGATGCGCGCCGGCATAATCCATCGACTCGGCATGATCGTAGATGGCGATGGACAGCACGCGCGTCTGGCCGGGGATGTTGCCGCCCACCATCAGCACCACGCCGAACTCGCCGACGGTATGCGCGAAGGTCAGCGTGATGGCGGTGAGCAGGCCGCGCCGCGACAGGGGCAGCACCACGCTGAAGAAACGATCCCACGCGCCGGCGCGCAAGGTGGCGGCGGCTTCGGTCATGCGCTGCCCCACGCCGCCAAACGCATCCTTCAGCGGCTGCACCATGA
>CAZSIO010000177.1:0-2727 GCA_964606865.1 uncultured Sideroxydans sp. | reverse complement strand
CGGATGTGGTGATGGCCAGCGCGGGCGACATTCCGACCAAGGAAGCATTGGCCGCGGTGGTGATGCTGCGCGAACATTTTCCCGCCCTCAAGATACGTTTCATCAATGTGGTCGATCTGTACAAACTTACGCCTTCGACAGAGCACCCGCACGGCCTGAGCGACCGCGATTTCGACAGCCTGTTCACGCTCGACAAGCCGGTGATGTTCAACTTCCACGGCTATCCGTGGCTGATCCACCGCCTCGCCTATCGCCGCGCCAACCACAAGAATTTCCACGTGCGCGGCTACAAGGAAAAGGGCAGCATCAACACGCCGCTGGAACTGGCGATCCAGAACCAGATCGACCGCTTCAGTCTGGTCATCGACATCATCGACCGCATCCCGGCTTTGCATGTGGCGGGCGCGCATGTGAAGGAAAAGATGCTGAACAAACAGATCGAATGCCGCAACTACGCATATGAAAACGGCGTCGATCTGCCGGAGGCGGATGGATGGATGTGGCCTTACTAAAAACCATGCCTCACACGGAGGCGCGGAGGTCGCGGAGAACTGCGGGGCAGGAAATGGTTTTACTCCGCGTTCTCCGCGCCTCCGCGTGAACCCGCGTTTCCAAGACAACGATGAAAACCATCCTCACCCTCAACAGCGGCTCCTCCTCGCTCAGGGCAGTCTGTTCGACGTTGACGGTTCGCGCCGAACAGGCTGGATGTGGCCTTACTAAAAACCATGCCTCATGCGGAGGTCGCGGAGAACTTAGGGGCAGGAAATGGTTTTACTCCGCGTTCTCCGCGCCTCCGCGTGAACCCGTTTTTCTAATACAACGATGAAAACCATCCCCACCCTTAACAGCGGCTCCTCCTTGGTCAGGGCAGTCTGTTCGACGTTGACGGTTCGCGCCGAACAGGCTGGATGTGGCCTTACTAAAAACCATGCCTCATGCGGAGGTCGCGGAGAACTTCGGGGCAGGAAATGGTTTTACTCCGCGTTCTCCGCGCCTCCGCGTGAACCCGCGTTTCCAAGACAACGATGAAAACCATCCTCACCCTCAACAGCGGTTCCTCCTCGGTCAAGGCCAGCCTGTTCGACGCGGACGGTTCGCGCCGGGATTTTTTCTACGGCCACCTGCGCGATCCGCGCAGCGGCTTTGACCAGTTGCTGCGCGACTTGCACGGGCATGCCCCCGACATTGTCGGCCACCGCTTCGTGCACGGCGGCGACATCGGCGATGCGGCGCGTGTGGTGGACGATAGTGAGTTGGCAAGACTGCGGGCCATCGTGCCGCTTGCACCGCTGCACCTGCCGGGCAATCTGCTGGGCATCGAATTGTGCCGCGAACGCTTTGCCGTGCCGCAGGTCGCCTGCTTCGATACCGCCTTTCATTCCACCCTGCCGGAAATCGCCAGGCGGCTGCCGATTCCCGCCGAGTATGGAATGCGCCGCTACGGTTTCCACGGCTTGAACTATGCGCATGTCGCCAGCGTGTTGCCCGCGCTGCTGGGCGACACCGCGCGCGGCAACGTGGTCGTCGCGCACCTGGGCAGCGGCGCCAGCCTGTGCCTGCTGCGCGAGCTGAAATCGCAGGACACCACCATGGGCTACACCCCGGCGGGCGGCATCGTCATGGGCACGCGCAGCGGCGATCTCGATCCGGGTGTGATGCTGGAACTCGCGCAACGCCACGATGTGGATACCTTGCGCGACATCGTGTTTCACCAGATGGGATTGCTGGCACTCTCCAACGGGGAGAGCAGCGAGATGCGCGACCTGCTGGCCAGCCGGAGTGATGCGGCGAAGTTTGCGGTGGATTATTTTTGCCGCCAGGTCAGCGGTGCGATGGGTAACTTCGCCGCCAAGGCGGGCGGCATCGATGCGCTGGTGTTCACCGGCGGCATCGGCGAACACAGCGCGCTCATCCGCGACAGGATATGCAGCACGCTGGCGTTCATGGGAATTCGCCTCGACCCCGCGGCCAATGAAAAACATGCGCCGCGCGTCGAAGCTTCAGGTGCAACACCTGTCTGCATTATTCCAGCGGACGAAGAAAGCGTGATTCGCCAGCTATGCCTGCAAACGTGAAATTGCTGCTTTACAGCACGACATGCTGCCATCTGTGCGAACAGGCGGAGGCGCTGTTGCACGCGCTTGGCGTGAGCGCAGCGCACATCGACATCGCGGACGATGAGGAGCTGCTGGCGCGCTATGGCACCCGCATCCCGGTCGTCAGGCGGCCCGATAACGCTACCGAGCTCGGCTGGCCGTTTGATCGTGAAAGTCTGTGCGATTTTCTTGCGCTTGCGCGCGAATTCAACGATGACAAGGTGACATGATGGAACACGATTTTTGGCATGAACGCTGGCGCAAGGGCGAGATCGGATTTCACCAGAATGAAATCAATCCCCGGTTGCTGCAATACTGGGATGGATTGGCGGTAGCGAAGACCGCGACCGTGTTTGTCCCCTTGTGCGGCAAGAGCGCGGACATGATCTGGTTGCGCCAGCGCGGGCATCCGGTGTTGGGCGCGGAATTGAGCATGATCGCCGTGCAGTCGTTCTTTGCCGAGAACGGCGCGACGCCGCACGTGACGGCGACGGGTGATTTTGAGTGCTTGGAAAACGATGGCATCCGCCTGTTGTGCGGGGATTTCTTTGCATTGCGCGCCGCGGATCTGGCACAGGTCGGCGCCGTGTATGACCGCGCGGCATTGATCGCGCTGCCGCCCGAAATG
>CAZSIO010000176.1:0-2743 GCA_964606865.1 uncultured Sideroxydans sp. | reverse complement strand
CGAGACAGGTTCACAAAACCCTCTAAACCCGGATAATCGATTGTGGTGTGGGAGCCCGATTTATCGGGCGATTGCCAAACGTTATCGCGCAATGAATTGCTCCCACAAGCGTTCCTGGTTCTATTGAACAATCCAGGCTAAATAATGCCACCATTCCTGCCCATTTCATCCCGATCTCTCGCCGCCCACCTCAAGCGCGGCGGCGTGATCGCCTATCCGACCGAGTCTTGCTATGGCCTCGGTTGCGATCCGCGCAATCGGCGCGCGGTGCGGCGCATTCTGAAGTTGAAGCAGCGCCCGCAGCGCAAGGGGCTGATCCTGATCGCATCGCACGACAGGCAAGTCGAAGGTTATCTGCAACCGCTCCCGCTTGCCGAACGATCACGATTACAGAACAAGCCAGCGCAGGCCGTCACGTATCTGATGCCGGCGAGGTCTTCCTGTCCGCGCTGGCTGCGCGGCGAGCACGAGACGCTGGCGGTCCGGCTGACCGCGCATCCGTTCGCCAGAAATCTTTGCCGCAGCGTGAACCGTGCGCTGGTTTCCACCAGCGCGAACCGCGGCGGGATGCGTCCGGCGAAGACCTACGCCGAGTGCCGGCGGCTGTTCGGCAAACAGGTGCGGGTGTTGCGCGGGAAAGTGGGAAAGCGCAAGAAACCTTCGACGATACGCGCGTGGCCGGATGGTAAAATCGTGCGCCAATAATTAATCGAATCGCAGCAGCGATTCTCATCTTTTCCCCTCTCCGCATGGGGAGAGGGCCAGGGAGAGGCGGGGGTTTGAGACCCTCTCCCCCGGCCCCTCTCCCGCAAGCGGGCGAGGGGAGTGAATACTGGAGGAGAAATAATGGATAGCGCCGCCGTCAAGGAATACCTGCTCGAACTGCAAGAGCTGATCGTCGAACGCCTGGAACAGGTCGATGGCAAGAAATTCATCCGCGATCCGTGGACGCGCGCCACCGGTTCGGGCGGCATCGGCAAGGGCGAGGGCATCAGTTGCATTATCGAGGAGGGCAATGTGCTGGAGCGCGGCGGTGTGGCGTTTTCGCATGTGCAGGGCGACAAGATGCCCGCATCCGCCACCGCGCACCGGCCCGAGCTGGCGGGTTGCCGCTGGGAAGCGCTCGGCGTGTCGCTGGTGATGCATCCGCGCAACCCCTACGCGCCGACCTCGCATGCCAACGTGCGCATGTTCATGGCGCACAAGCCGGACGGCGACACGATCTTCTGGTTCGGCGGCGGCATGGACCTGACGCCTTATTACGGCTTCGAGGAAGACGCGGTGCATTTTCACCAGATCTGCAAGAACGCGCTGGCGCCGTTCGACCCCGCGCTGCACGCGAAATACAAGAAGTGGTGCGACGAGTATTTCTTCCTCAAGCATCGCAACGAGCCGCGCGGGATCGGCGGCATCTTCTTCGATGACTTGAGTGAACCGGACTTCGACAGTTGCTTCGCCATCCAGCAGAGTGTCGGCGATCATTACCTGTCGGCCTACGTGCCGCTGCTGGAGAAGCGCCGTGACACACCTTATGGCGAGCGCGAGCGCGATTTTCAGTTGTATCGGCGCGGGCGCTACGTCGAGTTCAATCTGGTGATTGACCGCGGCACGATCTTTGGTCTGCAATCGAACGGCCGCACCGAGTCCATCCTGCTCTCCATGCCGCCGCTGGTGAAATGGCGCTACGACTGGCACCCGGAGGCGGGCACGCCGGAAGCGGAGCTGTACGACAAATACCTGGTGCCCAAAGATTGGGTGTGAGAGAAATCCATTGTGGGTCGGGTTTCAACCCGACAGCAGTGTGTGAATCAATAGCAAAGTCGGGTTAAAACCCGACCTACAAAAACCTGTTCAGCCTTTCTGCATGAACCGTTCCAAGTGTTCCAAAAACACGCGCGTCTTGTACGGCGGATAGCGGCGCATCGGCATTACCGCCCACGCCGGCACGCTGGGCAAGCTCCATTTTGGCAACACCGGCACTAGCCTTTTCTGGCGCACATCTTCGACCGTAAAACTGACCGGCAACGCGCCGATGCCGGCGCCGTCGAGCAGCAACTGCTGGATCATGTCGGGCGAGTTGAGCGCCAAGCGACCCGGCGGCACCGCTTCCCACACTTCCTTGCCGCGCGTCAGTCGCCACGGCACCGCGCTGCCGTTGGCGGCGAGCAGGCGCACGGCGACATGTTTGATCAGATCGTCCGGGTGGCGCGGCGCCGGATGCAGGGCGAGATAGATCGGGCTGGCGTAGAGGCCGAAGCGCTGCTCGTCGATCTTGCGCGCGACCAGGGTCGTGTCGTCGTCCAGCGCGCCCATGCGAATCGCCAGATCGAAACGCTCGCCAAGCAGATCGACGCGACGCGCGCCCAGGTCGAGGTCGAGCTGAATTTCCGGATAGGTTTCGATGAAAGTGGCGATGGCGCGCGAGCAATTTTGTTTGGTGTAATCGCCCGGCATCGAAACGCGCAGATGGCCGCGCGGCGCCAGTTCGCGGCTGTGCACGAAGTCATGCAGGTTGCCGACCTCCTCGCTCACGCGGCGGCAATGGTCGAGGAATTCCTGGCCGTATTCGGTCAGCGCCAGGCGGCGCGTGGTGCGCAGCAGCAGGCGTTGGCCGAGCGCGGCTTCCAGATTGGCGAGGCGGCGCGAGACGGTTGCCTTGGGCATGTTCAGCCGTTCCGCAGCGCGCGCCAGACCGCCCTGTTCGACAATTGCAGCGAACAGGATCATGTCATCGGCGGAGAAA
>CAZSIO010000175.1:0-2774 GCA_964606865.1 uncultured Sideroxydans sp. | reverse complement strand
TTTTACCCCGCACGAACTCTACCTCAAGTTTCTGGCGGAATATTTCCGCGACTATTTGGGCGACCGCACCAAGCTGACCTTGGGAATGTTGCCGCAAACTTTCAAAAAGCTGCAATACCAGGAAGATGCCGTATTCACCGCGCAGCAGATGCTCAAAACCTACGGCGGCGTCTTCATTGCCGACGTGGTGGGCTTGGGCAAAACCTACATGTCGGCATTGCTGGCGCTACAGCTTGATGGCCGCTGCCTGGTTATCGCGCCGCCCAGCCTGCTTGATGAAAACAGCCCCGGCTCATGGCGTAACGTGTTTCGTGATTTCGGCATCCCCGGCCACAAGTGCGAGTCTATTGGCAAACTCGAAGAACTCCTGGAACAAGGCGTTGAAAACTACAAATACGTTTTCATTGATGAGTCCCACCGCTTCAAAGGCGATTCGACCCAGCGTTACGAATTGCTCACGCGCATCTGCCAGAACAAGGGCGTTATTCTGGTTTCCGCCACCCCCTACAACAACACGGTTGACGATATCTACAGCCAACTGAAACTATTCCAGCCGCCCCGCAACAGCACCATCCCTGGCTTGCGCAATCTGGAAGCGTTTTTCGACATGCTGCGGAAAAACCTCAAGGGACTGCATCGTCTCGATGATGCCGAGGCATACATCACGGCAGTCGGGGAAAATGCACAAAAGTTGCGGGATCATGTGCTCAAATACGTCATGGTTCGGCGCACGCGCAGCGAGATTGAGGAGTACTACGGCGACGACTTGAAGAAACAGAATATCTGGTTTCCCCAGATCAACGATCCCGTTCCCTTGCTTTACCAGCTTAACAAGACGGAAAGCGCCGTCTTCACCAGCACCTTGGAACGTATCACCAGCGCCGATTTTCATTGGGCACGCTACCAGGCACTGAACCCAGACTATTACACTGGGAAGACTGAAGACCGCGCCGTGCAGGGGCAGCGCAATCTCGCCAAATTCATGAAAATCCTGCTGGTGAAGCGGCTGGAAAGCAGCTTCTACGCATTCGGTAAAACCCTTGATCGGTTCATCAATACTCACGAGCTTGTCTTGCAAGCCTTCGATGAAGGCGTCGTTTATACCAGCAAAAAATATAGCCACAAGGTGCTGGAGTTCATGGAGGATGGCGACGATGCCGCCATTGAAAAACTCATCCTGGCAGAGAAGGTAGAGAAGTTTTCCGCTGCGGATTTCACCCCGATTTTTCGCCAGCATGTTGCGTCTGACTTGGACACGTTGCGCGCGATCAAGCGATCATGGGAAAGCGTGACGCGCGACCCAAAATGGATAGAGTTCAAGCGCGAACTCTCTTCGAATCCGGGATTCACAACGGGTAAGCTGATCATCTTTAGCGAGTTTGCCGACACTGCCCGTTATCTGGCGGAACGCATCCAGAAGGAAGTTGAACCCAAGACCCTGCTGTTTAGCTCGGACTCCAGCCCCGAACAGCGCCGCGACGTTATCGCCAGCTTCGATGCCAACAGCAAAGGGCGCGGCGATTTCCGCATCCTCGTCACCACGGACATTCTCGCGGAAGGCGTGAACTTGCATCGTTCCGCCACGGTCATCAATTACGACATCCCGTGGAACCCCAGCCGCATGATGCAACGGGTTGGGCGCGTGAATCGCGTCGGCACTAAATTCAAGACCATCTTCACCTACAACTTCTTCCCCACCGACGAAGGCAACAGTGAGATTGCGCTGAAAGAATCCGCCAAATCCAAGATTCATGCCTTCATCAAACTGTTGGGCAACGATGCGCGCCTCTTGACTGGCGATGAGGAGATTACCTCACACAATCTTTTCGACCGGATCAATACCAGGAAAGCCGCCGAAGGCGACGAGGCCGAGTCCAAGAGCTACTTGAAATATCAGCGCCAGATTCTCGAAGTGAAAGAAAAACAACCGGAATTGTTCAAGCGCATTCTCGCGCTGCCGCGCAAGGCGCGCTCGACCCGCTTGCACGCGCCGGAACCGGCCTCGGCGGATAAACCGGATACGGCACCGATGCCGGATCGTCCCGCTGTGATTACCTATTTTCGCCAGGATCGGCTGGATAAATTCTTTCGCGCCCATGCCCATACGGGCTTTGCCGAAGAGCTGGATTTCTTCACGGCAGCCGAAACGCTTGAAACCACGCCCGACGAAGCCAGGCAGACTATCCCGCCGGAACAGTTCTATCCGCTACTGGACAAAAACAAGGCTGGATTTCAAACTGCCACCAGCCCCACCATCGAAAGCATCATGCCCGCTACCGCATCCGGTAGCGGCAACGAGGCGATTATCTTGAAGCGGATGCGCGCGCGAGATTTTCGCAACTGCGATGCCTTCAAAGCGGAAGATAAAAAATTCGTCAAACAAGTCGAGCAGATTATTTCGGAAGGCCGTGTCGGCAAGCACACCATCCGCAAGATCAAGGAGGCATTCGATAAAACCGCCGCCCCGCTCGAAATGCTGGCGATACTGCGCAATGAAATTGCCGACCAATATCTGCTGGGCACACCACAAAAAACGGACAGGAATACATCATCCGCGCCACGGGAAGTGATTCTTTCCTCATACCTGCCTTAAGGAATTTCACACCCAATGGACAAGACCACTGCACAGCGCATCGTAAGCAAAACCTTCAAAGCCGCCTTTGAGCGCAACCGTTTTCGCGACTTCACCAACGAGCTCTGTAATGGTTTCGATGAGGGCAAAGCTGTACGATGGCCACATCAATACGTTAAAAATGCTTACAAGGAACAGGTCA
>CAZSIO010000174.1:0-2776 GCA_964606865.1 uncultured Sideroxydans sp. | reverse complement strand
GTCCTTTGAGGCGAACCTTTACCCTGTAACTGGTCGTGCCGTCATCAAGTTTGCGTTTTTCGATGCTTGCCATGATCGCCCCCTTGCGAATGAGTGAGAATACTTGCGCACACTGTAAAGCAAAGTGAAAAATAAGACAACACAAGATTGTTAATCTGCCGTTCGTTGTTTACAAGTCTTTGAATAACGGCTGTTGTCACCATGATTAATTTGCAAAAAGACACTGGCGGGGCATTTACACTCGAAAAAGGTCGTTTTGGGGTGGGTTTGCGGGGAAAGGGTGCATGGTGAAGATGTGGGTGTTTTATTCCGAAATGTCCCGCCAGTGCCCCATGAAGCGAAAAGAAAAAAGGCCTGCATCGCTGCAAGCCTTATTCTATATGGTGGGCCCTGTTGGACTTGAACCAACGACCAAAGGATTATGAGTCCTCTGCTCTAACCAGCTGAGCTAAGGGCCCGATAAAACATTGAGCTTAG
The DNA here is from genome assembly GCA_964606865.1 of uncultured Sideroxydans sp. Classification (GTDB taxonomy): domain Bacteria; phylum Pseudomonadota; class Gammaproteobacteria; order Burkholderiales; family Gallionellaceae; genus Sideroxyarcus. Next base: position 2,299 of record CAZSIO010000174.1, on the reverse strand, counting down.
TTTTCGCCGTCGAGGAAGCTCTTGAGTTTTTCCGAGCGCGACGGATGGCGCAACTTGCGCAGGGCTTTGGCTTCGATCTGGCGGATACGCTCGCGCGTGACGTCGAATTGTTTGCCGACTTCTTCCAGCGTGTGGTCGGTATTCATCTCGATGCCGAAGCGCATGCGCAACACCTTGGCTTCGCGCGGGGTCAGGCTGTCGAGGATGTCCTTGGTCACGTTGCGCAGGCTGTCAAACACCGCCGCGTCGATCGGCGCCAGCGAGTTGCCGTCTTCGATGAAATCGCCCAGGTGCGAATCATCATCGTCGCCCACCGGGGTTTCCATGGAGATCGGCTCTTTCGCGATCTTGAGGATCTTGCGGATTTTGTCTTCCGGCATTTCCATCTTGATGGCCAATGTCGCAGCATCCGGATCCTGGCCGGTTTCCTGCATGATCTGGCGCGAGATGCGGTTCATCTTGTTGATGGTTTCGATCATGTGCACCGGAATGCGGATGGTGCGCGCCTGATCGGCGATGGAACGGGTGATCGCCTGGCGAATCCACCACGTGGCATAGGTCGAGAATTTGTAACCGCGCCGGTATTCGAATTTGTCCACCGCCTTCATCAGACCGATGTTGCCTTCCTGGATCAGGTCGAGGAATTGCAGACCGCGATTGGTGTATTTCTTCGCAATGGAAATAACCAGGCGCAGGTTGGCTTCGATCATGTCGCGTTTGGCGCGGCGTGCCTTGGCTTCGCCGTTGGTCATCTGGCGGTTGATCTCTTTCAGGTCAACAATGGGAATGCCGACCCGTTGTTGCAGCGCGATCATCTGCTTCTGCTGGTCCACGATGGCTGCCTCATGGCGCGACAAAATCTCACTGTAAGGTTTTTTGGCGGCGATCTCGCGTTTGACCCAGTCCAGATTGATTTCATTGGAAGGGAAACTCTGGATGAAGTGCTGGCGCGGCATGCGCGCCTTGTTCACGCACAGATCCTGAATCGTGCGTTCACAGCCGCGCACCTCCTCCACCAGGTGGCGCATGGTGTCGCATAGCGCATCCACCTGCTTGGCGGAGAACCGGAATTGCATCAACTGATCCGAAATCTGCTGTTGCAATTTGTCGTACTGCTTGCTGCGGTAACCGTATTTTTCGTACGCCTTGCCCATCTTGGTAAACAGATCACCGACGAGTTCAAAGCGGCCGAGTGCATCGGCCCTCAACTGCGCCAGATTGGCGGCGGCAACCGCGGCAGCGGCAGCGGCGGCAGCTTCTTCATCCTCTTCTTCATCGGCATCGGTGTCGTCCGTGCCCTCGCGGCCTGTTTCGGCAGCCTCTTCATCATCGTCGCTGCCGATCTTGGCCTCGTCCTCGCCATCGACGAAACCGTCGATCAGCTCATCGACGCGCATTTCATCCCGGGAGATTTTCGCGGCCAACGCCAGGATTTCGGCGATCGTCGCAGGGCAGGCGGAAATCGCCTGAATCATGTGTTTCAGGCCTTCTTCGATGCGCTTGGCGATTTCGATTTCATCCTGCCGTGTCAGCAGGTTGACCACGCCCATCTCGCGCATGTACATGCGCACCGGGTCGGTGGTGCGGCCAAATTCGGAATCGACGGTGGAGATCGCCGCTTCCGCCTCGGCGGCGGCATCTTCGTCGGCAACCGGCGGGGCCGCGTCTGTCATCGCCAGGGTTTCCGCATCCGGCGCCACATCGCACACCGAGATGCCCATGTCGTTGATCATGCTGACCACGCTTTCGACTTGCTCGACTTCCAGCATGTCCGGCAAATGGTCGTTGATTTCCGCAAAAGTCAGATAGCCGCGCTCCTTGCCCAACAGGATCAGCGCTTTCAGGCGGGTGCGGTGCTCTTCCACATCCTGCGTGTTGTCCACCGCTTTCGCGACAGCCGCTTCGCCGGCCTTGATGCCGGCCTTCTTCTGTGCGAGCAACTCCTTGGCACTCGCAATGGCCGGCTTGGCTTTGGTGGGTTTGGTTTTTGCAGTCGCGGAGGTTTTCTTTTGCTGAGTCGCCATGCTCGATTCCCGGAAATCAAGTTAATCGTTGGCGGTCATGCCGCCGAAAGGGCGCGGATTATACCCGAATTCTCAAAACATTTCCGAGAGTTAGGCCACGCCAGGATGGGCTGTACAGGGCGGATGGAACGCTGCTCAATTCGATGCTGTCTTGCTCCGCCGCAGTTGCGCGCTCAATTCTTCATAGCGCGCACGCTCCGCTTCCGACATGCCACCCAGCCCTTTTTCCTGGAGCATGGACATCTCCGTGCTCACCGCCTCGCGCCGTAAATTAT
>CAZSIO010000173.1:0-2808 GCA_964606865.1 uncultured Sideroxydans sp. | reverse complement strand
CGCGTCTGGATGGTTTTGCGTTCGGCTTCCAGCTGCTCGAATTTCGCGGTATCCAGTTCGAAACCGCGTGTCTTCAAGCGCGCCGCCACACCGGCCAAATCGTTGCGTAATGTTTGTATGTCTAACATGAGAACCTCAAAGTCAAAATCTTATTCGCCACAGAGAACACAGAGGTCACAGAGAAATTCGCTTCACTCCACCGACCATCTGCTTTTCTCCAAAATTCAGTAGCAGACCGCGCTTTAATCCCGTTGCTTTCAAATATGAGAGCAATTGTGCGGTCGCAATTTCCGGCAACGTTCTCAAGGATTTTATTTCAACGACCACTTCGTTCGCGACCAGCAGGTCAAGGCGCTGCCCTTGAATCACTCGCCCCTTATACGTCACATCCACCGCCAACTGTCGCTGAAATTCCAGCCCCATCAAACCCAACTCGATACATAGCGCCTCTTCGTAGATAGACTCAAGCAATCCCGGCCCGAGGTTTTTGTGAACCTCAATCGCCGCTGCGATTATCTTCTCTGTCAGTTGATCTGCCACGACTATCTCTGTGCTCTCTGTGTTCTCTGTGGCTAATTCTTGCCTTTTGCTTTTGCATCCAGCGCACGCAGATGCGCGAGCTTCTCCGATATCTTCGCTTCCAGTCCGCGATCCACCGGTTCGTAGAAACTCACTTGCGGCATACCGTTGGGGAAGTAGTTCTCTCCCGCCGCATAACCGCCCGCCTCATCGTGCGCGTAGCGGTAGTCCTTGCCGTAGTCCAGTTGCTTCATCAGCTTGGTCGGCGCGTTGCGCAGGTGCAGCGGGACGTCGCGCGAGCTGTCCTGTTTGACGAAAGCGCGGGCGGCATTATACGCGACGTATCCGGCGTTCGATTTGGCCGCCACGGCCAGATACAGCACGGCCTGCGCCAGCGCCAGCTCACCCTCCGGCGAACCGAGGCGCTCATAAGTAGCAGCCGCATCGTTGCACAACTGGATGGCGCGCGGATCGGCCAGGCCGATGTCTTCCCACGCCATGCGCACGATGCGCCGCGAGAGGTAACGCGGGTCGGCGCCGCCGTCCAGCATGCGTACCAGCCAGTACAGCGCGGCATCGGGGTTGGAGCCGCGCACCGATTTGTGCAGCGCGGAGATCTGGTCATAGAACGCTTCGCCGCCCTTGTCGAAACGGCGCATCTTCTGCGCCAACGTGGCATCGAGAAAGTCGGTATCGATGTTGCGCAATTCGGCTGCTTCGGCGGCGGTCTGCAACTGTTCCAGCACGTTGAGCAGGCGGCGCGCATCGCCGTCGGCGTAGCCGATCACGCGCTCCTTCGCCTCATCGGTGAACACCAATACATCCGCCTGTGGGTCGGGTTTCAACCCGACAGACTCGCCATGACCCACACCTTCTTGTCGGGTTGAAACCCGACCCACAAAAAACGCAAGCGCGCGCTCGAACAGTTGCGCCATCTCGTCTGCGGACAGCGATTGCAACACATACACCTGCGCCCGCGACAACAGCGCGTTGTTCAACTCGAATGATGGATTCTCGGTGGTGGCGCCGATGAAGGTCACCAAGCCCTGCTCAACGTAAGGAAGAAAAGCGTCCTGTTGCGCCTTGTTGAAACGGTGCACTTCGTCCACGAACAAAATCGTGTGGCGGCCGCTCTGCTGCAGGGTCTGCTCGGCCTGCGCGATGGCGTCGCGGATGTCTTTCACGCCGGACAACACCGCCGACAGCGGCACGAACTCGGCATCGAAAGCGGAGGCCATCAGGCGCGCCAGCGTTGTCTTGCCCACGCCCGGCGGGCCCCACAGGATCATGGAATGCAGCTTGCCGGACTGAAAGGCGAGACGCAGCGGCTTACCTGCGCCCAGCAAATGCGGTTGCCCGATCACTTCGTCGATGTGTTTGGGACGCAAGCGCTCGGCGAGCGGCGCGGCCGGAGCGTTGGGCGCGAACAGGTCGGACATTAGGGCACCCCTAGAAATTCACTTTTGCGGGATGAAGCGCAAGGCGCACGGAGCGCAGGAACCGGAGTGTACACAGAGGTACATGAGGATTCCGAGCACCGCGCAACGCAGCGATTGGCCTGCAAAATGAATTTATAGAAGAGCCCATCACTCGCCCAGAACGTCCGCGCCCGGTGGCGGCGTGAACTTGAACAGCGACGGCGCGAACGAGGGATTGCGTTGCAGGCGGGTGAAACGCAGCACGGTGGTGTTGCCGAACGCATCATTCAGTTCCATTGCGACCAATTCGGACTGCGCATTGAAGCCCATGCGGATGGCGGCAAAATTCGTCTCGCTGTTCTTCGGCTTTGCGCTCAACCATTCCAATCCGTCCTTTGCGCCGGCGTCTTCCAGCGTGAAGTCGCGCTCGATCTCGTTGTTGCCGGAAAGCAGTGCGGCCGGGCTGCTACCCAACGCGGCATCAAGCTTACGCACGGTGACTTGTTCGAGGTCGGCGTCGTACAGCCAGAACTTCGCCCCATCACCAACGATGAGTTGCTCATAGGGTTTGCGGTATTCCCAGCGGAATTTGCCCGGACGCACGAAGCGCATGGTGCCGCTGGCGCTTTGCATCTTGTGGCCCTTGCTGTCCAGCACGGTCTGGGTGAATTCGGCCTGTGCCGAGCGTGTGCCGGAGACGAATGCTGTCAGCTTGTCGATAGCCGCAGATTGAGCCAAGCTCGGCAACATGCAAAGTAAGAAAATGCCCAATTTATTTAGCATGTTGAAAATTGTTCTTGCGTTTAATGAATACACGAACTTGTCGAAGTTAATTCAGTTCGCGCTTTAAGCCAGTTATCAGCTTGCCTAG
>CAZSIO010000172.1:0-2816 GCA_964606865.1 uncultured Sideroxydans sp. | reverse complement strand
CTAGGAAGTGATGACGCGCGCTACCCGCATCTGCTGGAAGCCAAGTTTCCGCGCGTCTTTGCCAAGATTCTGGAGCTGATCGAAACGCCCCATATCGAGACTTATCTGGATGACTTGATGGTGGACAAGCGCGGTGGCGACCGCGCCGGATTCCCGTCCGAAGCGGCGGCGGAGATCATTCGCCTGGGCAATTATCTCCATGCCATGAGCGACCAAGGCAAAAAAGTCGGCGCATGGGACGATGTGCCGCAATACAAGCGGGAAGAGATTGAGCGCTTCGGCTATGAATTTACGCCGCAGGGATTATTGAAGTCGGTTGAGGAAAACAATCAGGATGCGGTGCACGTTTTCCTGTCCTGCGGTGTTGATCTGGAAGTGCGCGACGAACGCGACTGGACGCCGTTGATGATCTCATCTTTCAACGGCAACGAAGAGTTCGCCCTGTTGCTGATCAAGTGCGGAGCAAAGATCGCCGCGCGCGACCGCAACGGCTATACACCCTTGCACTGGGCCGCTTTCAACGGTTTCGCCAATGTGGTGAGGGCGCTGATGGAGAAGGGGGCCGATCCGAATGCAGTCAGCCAGTTTGGCTGGACTGCGCTGATGCAGGCCGCCACGCGCGGGCATTTGCTGGCTTGTGGTTACCTGGTCGCGCGCGGTGCGGAGGTGAATCTGGCGACGCTGGATGGCTGGACGGCGTTGCACAAAGCGGCGAACAATGGACATACCCAGATCGTCAAACTGCTGCTGGAGAAGGGCGCGGACCGCAATGCGCGCTACCAGGACGGGCGGACAGCGCTTGATCTGGCGGTCAAGGCCGGGCATTACGAGATTATGGATTTACTCAACCGGAAATAGTATGCGCTGTTCACCAGGCAGGTTGGCGCAGCATCCAGGCGATGCCGCCGAGGGCGCCGAAAAAGATGAGCAGGTGCAGCCACGTCCATAAGGCATAACGGCGGGCCAACTTTTCCGGTGACGCATTGCTGATGAGGAAGAGCCGGCCATCTTGTGGTTTGAGCATGAAATGGGTATCCGCCTCGGCGCGCGCCTCGTTCAGGCGTTTGCGCGCCTCGCGTTTGGCGGCTTGCCGCGCCAGTAGCCACTCGTCCATGTCGAGCAGTCCGTTGCTGTTCAGATCGAAGCGCTGCAGCATGTTTGCATTGTCCAGCTTCCATTCGTACAGGACTTGTTTCACCAATTCGTCGTGGGTAACCGGATTGTTGCTGCCGCCGATCGTCTTGAATTCACCCAGCACATAAACCTCGTCCGTTTCCAGCACTTTCCATTCGGTATAGCGCTCGTTGCCAACCTGCCAGTTATCCATGTGCCGCGCGATAATCTCGGCGCCGCGCGGGTCGATCACACAGCTGCCGCTGCCATCATCGAGGCGGAAGGGTGCGCTGCTTTCCCCCGTGTCCACCGTGCGCCACTGATTCTTGTGGTTTTTGCGCTCGACCTTGTAGCGATACCAGAGGCAGGGGAGCAGCAAGTATTTGCTCAGAATGGGCGCGCCTTCCCGCCGCGCATTGCCCAGCAGTTCGACATAACCCTGCGCCGCCGAAGCGATGCGCGAGGTGGGGGTGCCGACAATCAGGCGATGTCTGCGCAAAACAGAGAGCCAGGCGAACAGGCTGATGACTGCCATGCTGCCCAGAATCCATAACCATGCCGTGCGGGATGCAAAATGAAAACCGGCAAGCAGCAAGATGAGCTGCCCGCCGGAGGTGATGAGTTGCGTGTACTGGCGCCGCAAAGAGGTGAGCATCGATGTCCCCTTCGCCGCGTGTCAAGAATGCATCAGAAACGGAAGCCCAGTTTGAGGCTGACCGATTTTGCCTCGCCCGTCTTGTCGTATTCGGCTGCCAGGTTGGTCAGGCCAAAATTCAGATTGGCGCCGACGAACAGTTTGCTTTGCGAGAAACTTTCCTCGCTCAAGCCAGTGGAGGCATCGGGGGTGCTGGTGGTCCATACCTGGCCAACACCGGCATAGGGGGTGAACATGGCGAAACCCTTGGAGATCGACAGGTCAACTCCCTTCGTGCCGAGTGCCAGTTGATTCACACCGGTCAGTTTAGTGAGTGAGCCGCGTACTGCGACCGCAGGCATCGTCGTGCTGCCCGGCAGGAAGGCCCAACGCAACTCGCCTCCGTACAGTTTGATGTCAGTGGAAGGCACAGCGGAGAAGAAGGCGCCGATGTCGATATCCAGCGGTAGCCCCTTGGTTACGTGCAGTTTGGGCACATACAGCTTGCTGATGTCGCTGCCGGTCAAGGTGTTCCACAGTGCCGCGCTCTTGGCGAGATCGGTCTGGGTCACTTCCAGACCAAGATCGAAGCCGGTCACACCTATCGACTCTGCGGGGACGACCCCTTTGTAGCTCAAGGCCGAACCCAGGTCTTCCGATACGTTACGGAACTCAGCCTGACTGTTCAGCGTGCCAAGGTCGATATTGCCGGCCAGTGCGGGTTGGGCAAGAGCCAGGGTTGCGGTCAATACGAGCAGTTTTTTCATGTTGTCTTCCTTTTTTACGTGGTAAGAGTTTGCCGACGACCGTTCCTGCGTCGGGCGGCGGGCCGTCAGATTGCGCCGGGCTGGGATAAGTTCCTAGGCAAAGAGGTTTTTGATATCCACATCGGTTTTTTCCGCAGTAGCGAATTCGAGCAGCGGTTTGGGTTGGTAAGCGAACATATTGGCAATCAGCACCGCCGGAAACTGCTCGATGCCGACATTGTAGATATTGACCGATTCGTTATACAGTTCGCGCCGGTCGGCGATGCCGTTCTCCAGTCCGGTGATGCGGTTCTGCAATTGCA
>CAZSIO010000171.1:0-2819 GCA_964606865.1 uncultured Sideroxydans sp. | reverse complement strand
CTAGTGCTTCGCCGCGCAAGGATTTTTTGCGCCGCAGGGATTTTTTGTCGCACAAGGATTCATTCTGGCGCCGCAAGGGTTCTTCGCCGCGCACGGATTGGCGGCAGCACAGGGATTGCCCGCTTTGAAGCCTTTTTGCAGTGAGGCACTGTAAGCGGTCAGTGCCGCCAGTTTCTTGCTCTGCCACGGCAAAGTTTTCGACGCCATCGGCACAACCATGCAGAACTGCACCATTTCATCCAGGTGCACGGCTTTGACGCCGGCGCGGTCATCCGTCATCGCCACATAATGCGGGTAGGGTTGCTCAAACGTGGCCTGGAACGCGCCATTGTCGGCATGGCAGGTTTGGCACGACATGCCGTTGCTGCTCAAGCGGGTGTCGCTGAACAGTTTTTTGCCATAACGCACCAGTTCGGCGTTATTGCCCCGGTAGGGTTTGTAGTTTTTCGGGCGCATCACCCCCGTCATATTCATCTTGACCATCGCGGCGGCACAGGGGTTGGCGCCACACGGGTTCATTTTTGCAGCGCACGGGTTCTTTGCCGCACACGGATTTTTCGCGGCACAGGGGTTCATGCGCGCACTGCGCGGCGCACACGGATTGGCGCGACAGGGCGCAGCGATCGCCATGCCGCCGAGGGAAAGCGAGATGACGCCGGAGGTGATCAATGCACTGACGAGTTTGTTGTGTTTCATGGTGGTCTCCTTTGAATGGATGGCTGGGTGCCGGGCATCACTGTTTGGGTGATGGCGCTTCGTCGGCCGCGCAGGGACAATCCTTACAGCGCCGATTCATTTTGTAAGAACCCGCGGTGCGACGCGACTAAACTACGCACCACCGGCTTGCGCTTCAGCGCACATCGCCCGGTATAAAACAGGAGATTTCGATGGCTGAAAAAGAATCGTTGTTGAATACCTTGCTGGGCCTGTCGATGATCGTCGAGGCACGCGATCCCTACACCGGCGGTCATCTGTGGCGCGTGTCGCAATTCTCCAAACTGATCGCGCAGCAGGCCGGGCTGGCGCAGCGCGACATCGCCCTGTGCGAGGTTGGCGGATTCCTGCACGACCTTGGCAAGATCGGCGTGCCCGATGCCATCCTCAACAAGCCCGACAAACTTACTGACGCGGAATATGGCGTCATGAAAACCCATCCCGCTGTTGGCGGACGTTTGCTGGCCAATCATCCGCTTGCCCGCCTCGCGCTGGATGCCGTGGTCGGCCATCACGAGCGTCCGGACGGTCTGGGTTACCCGCACGGACTTGCCGGCACGGTCATACCCGAAGTCGCGCGCATTGTCGGCATCGCCGATGCCTTCGATGCGATGACCAGCACGCGCGCCTACCGCAAGGGGATGCCGATGGAAAAGGCGCTCGCCATCATCCGCAGTGAACTCGGCAAGCAGTTCGATGCGTCGCTGGGCAAACATTTTCTGGCACTCGACCCGACGGCGGAGATCACCCATATCGTCGGCCACAGTGAGGAAGGCATGCCGCTGTTGCCCTGTCCGTCATGCAGCGCGCCGGTGGCCATCCGCCGCGCGCAGCATGAAGGCGAGCACATCTATTGCCGCGCCTGCGGCGGCGAATCGCGCCTGAATAAATCTGGCGACGGTTTGCGCCTGGATATGACCGGACAGATGGGCGATGCCGGCGTGCTGGCACCGGACAGCGACCCGGACCTGATCGGGGCGATGGTGGCAGACCTCGCGCCACACCTGTTATAAGGTGACACGATGAATACCGCGCTGAACCAAACCGTCCGGATCAATGGCCGTTCCGTATCGATCGAGTGGAGCCGGGCCGCCGCGCGCGAACTGGCGCAACGCACCCAGCCGCTGGTGGTCGAGCTGGAGTTGTATTTCTCCTGCCTGGTGAAAAAATTCGTCCACTTCCACGAAACCGCGCCAGAGCGCGAGACGGTTGCAGTGAACGACAAACTGGCAGTTTTCTTTCGACCCGTCACTTCCACCGCCTGCTCGTTCGAAGTCGCCGACCGCTTGGGCCGGCAGCCGGAGATCGAACTCGACACAGCCCACGCGAAACAGATTGCGCCGAAGCGGGTCGCCCTCGATTTCGTGCGCGGTGCGTGGCAGGGGAATTACTGGTTATGAAAATTTTTTACGAAGGAGAGCCGCATGAAACCTTTTTTATTTTTGCCGGGCGCACTGCTGCTGATTGCCTCATCCCTGGCATCCGCAGCGGACGGGTTGGTCGCACTGAAGAGTCCGTTGAGCGCGGCAGCGACCCTGGACAGGCTCGAATCCCTGGTTAAGCAGCGCGGTCTCACCGTGTTTGCGCGCATCGATCATGCGGCGGGCGCGGCCGGGATCGGGCAAACACTGCGCCCGACCGCGTTGCTGATCTTCGGCAACCCGCAGGGCGGTACACCGTTGATGCAATGCGCCCAGACTGCGGGCATCGACCTGCCGCTGAAGATGCTGGTATGGGAAGATGCTTCCGGCAAGGTGTGGCTGGGCTACAACGATCCGGCGTATCTGGCACAACGCCATGCGGCGGACTCCTGTCCGGTCGTCGCCAATCTGCAAAAGGCACTGGCGGGATTGGCGGATGCGACGGTCAAGCCGTAGCATTGTTCAGTTTTTTTCAGCAAGGGCACGTTCGACCTGCGCCCGCATTTCCTCCACCGAAATCGGCATCTGGCTGGTGATGTCCAGCGCGCGGTCTTCAAACACATCTTCGCCCGGATACGCCTCGGCCCAGGCCCACACGATTTCGTCCCGCCGCTGCAGCAACAGCTCGATATGCGGGCGGAACAGCACGAACATGGCGCTGATCCAGCGGTTCAGCGGCCATGA
>CAZSIO010000170.1:0-2852 GCA_964606865.1 uncultured Sideroxydans sp. | reverse complement strand
AGCTCGGACATATTATTCTCCCGTCTGATTTGTTACCCGTGCTCTGCAAATGAAAAAAACACGGCATGTGCGGCAGTGCAGCCGAACCGCCTGCCAATTCGGGAGACGCTGTCTCCCGAATCTGCGGATAGGCCAGATAAAACTGGCGGAAGCGGCGCAGTTCACGCGCCTCCACGCGCTTGAGCCCGCCGCTTTGCAGGCGTTCAGCCAATCTCTCCAACATCTGTTCGCCATAGGCGGCGCGATCCGTTCCCGATTGCTCGTATTCCTGAATGTAATAACCGATGAACCAGTTGCGCAGAGTCAGGCTGATATTGACGGCCTTGCTGGCTTGCTCCGCCAAGGCAGAGTGCGTCCGCTCGATGGCGGCGACGAGTCCGTCGAAATTCATCCGATCAAAAGCCATGTTCCGGCCTCATAAGGTTATTGGCCCAACTGAATTCTGCAACCAGTGGTTGCAGTTTTGGTTTATCAGCATCAGTTCATTCGCCATTGGCAGGCTTCTCCAGCGCAATGAAGGTTACATACTCGTTCATGACATCAAGCGCGATGATTTTTCCAGCTTGAAGCGCGGCAATATGTTCCGCAGAAAGCCTGAAGAGCTCTCCACCCCAGCGCTTGCCGAAGGGAAGCTCGGTTTCTTCCGGGTCAAATGTGTCCTCAACAATGGCGATGATTTCATCGTTCATAGTGCGTACCCCAGCCTTGCGAGGTTTTCGCGGATGGCGGTTTCCAGCTTGGCGCTCTCGGCGAACTGTTCGTTCAGCGTTGCGGTCAGCCGCGCCATCTTGTCCTCGAACGGCTCGCCATCCGCTTCCTGTTCCGCCGCGCCAACGTAGCGACCGGGGGTGAGGACGTAATCGTGCTTGCGGATATCATTTAACGTTGCCGACTTACAAAAGCCGGCAACGTCCTGATAGGTGCGGATTTGGCCGGCAACTGCTTCTGCATTGCCGGCACTCCCGCCATGAATGGCGGTCGCATTAGCCGGGGCCATTTTCCAGCCATGGAAGGTGTCGGCGATCTTGCGGATGTCTTCTGCGGCGAAGTCGCGCAGCACGCGGTCTTTCATGTAGCCGAGGTTGCGGGCATCGATGAACAGGGTGTGGTTCTTGCGCTCGCGTGTTGCCCTCACCCCTACCCCTCTCCCGCTTGCGGGCGAGGGGTTTCCGGATTTGTTGCGGGTGAGGAACCAGATGCAGGCGGGTATCTGGGTGTTGGTGAAAAGCTGGCCGGGCAGCGCGACCATGCATTCGACCAGGTCGGCTTCGATGATGGCCTTGCGGATTTCACCTTCGTTGTTGGTGTTGCTGCTCATCGAGCCGTTGGCGAGCAGCAGCGCCATGCTGCCGTTGGGCGCGAGGTGATGGATCATGTGTTGCAGCCAGGCGAAGTTGGCGTTGCCTGCGGGCGGGATGCCGTATTTCCAGCGCGGGTCGTCGTCCTTCACGCCGTCTTTCCATTCCTTCATGTTGAAGGGCGGGTTGGCCATGATGAAGTCGGCGCGCAAGTCGGGGTGCAGGTCGCGGTTGTAGGTGCTGGCGGGTTCCTTGCCGAAATCGAAATCCATGCCGCGTATCGCCATGTTCATCGAGGCCAGCTTCCAGGTGGTGGGGTTGGATTCCTGACCGTAAACGGAAAGGTTGCCGATGCGTCCGCCGTGCTCTTCGACGAATTTTTCCGACGACACGAAGAAGCCGCCGGAGCCGCAGCAGGGGTCGTACACGCGGCCCTTGTAAGGCTCCAACATTTCGACGATGGTGGTGACGATGCTCTTGGGCGTGTAGTACTGCCCGCCCTTCTTGCCCTCGGCCATCGCGAATTGACCGAGGAAGTATTCGTAGACGTGGCCGAGGATGTCCTTGGCCTTGAGCGTGTGGTGCTTGAAGGGGATTTCGGCGATAAGGTCGATCAGGCCGGGCAGCGCGGTGTCGATCTGCTTGCGCGCGTAGTCTTTTTCCAGCACGCCCTTGAGCTTGGCGTTTTCCTTTTCGACAGCTTCGAGCGCGTCGTCCAGCAGGCGACCGATGCCGTTGAATTTGTATTCGAAGATTTTGCCGTTCTTGACCTTGAGCACGGTGCCGTTGGCGACCTTGGCGTGATCCTTGATGAAGTCCCAGCGTGCCAGCGCGGGCACCCAGAACACGTTCTTCTCGGTGTAGTAGTCGCGCGCTTCGAGTTCCTGTTCGGTCAGCTCGGCGCCGTCCGGGCCAAGGTAGTAGTCGTTCTTGGAATCGGCGAACGCGGCCTGCAATTCTTCGCGACGCTCCTTGAAGGCATCCGATACGTACTTGAGGAAGATAAGGCCGAGCACGACGTGCTTGTACACGGCGGCATCGAGCATCGGCAGCAGCTTGTTGGCCGCCGTCCATAATTTTTTGTCGAGGTCGTTCAGGAACTGTTGTTCTTCTTGTTGCATTACGTCTCCCCTTGCCACTTATACTGCGGCTAGCCGGGAATACTAAAGGGTTGTAGCCCTGTACGCCAGTCAAACTGGCGGATTTACTCAGCTCTTCGCCGCCCACACCAAAGAGTGAAAAGAAGTGAAAAGGGGCCAGGCTCAATTAGAAACGAGGAGCCGTAACGGGTAGAAAGGAGCCTGTCGAAAAACCGGTAAGCAGGCCTTAACAGTCAACCGAATCAGATTACCTGTGAGCGACTGCAATGGCCTGCAGACTGATGGCCGTTAGCCTAAATTTCCCCCATCGTGCTGGATCTGTATTGATTACGAATCCAACCTCTGATTGCAACTAGCCGTTTGTAGATGAATTCTTCAGTTCTACCTGCACCCAAAAAGTCGGCGGCAGCAACCCGGAATCAGGGCAACTCGTAGCCAAAGCCGCGCATGATCG
>CAZSIO010000169.1:0-2871 GCA_964606865.1 uncultured Sideroxydans sp. | reverse complement strand
TCAACCGCTTTGCCGCGTTGCGCTACATGGAAATCCACGACTATCTGGATCACGGCCATCGCGTGCTTTCCAATCGTGAAGGCGGCATGCCGGAAATCCTCAATCATGCCACCGAGCTGGAACTGCCGGGCTTCAACAAAGCCAAGGCGGTTGAACTCAAGCTGGCAGGCAACAAGGATGGCGAACTCTACAAAATGCTGCTGGTCGCCCAGTGCAATGCACTCTCCAGCGCCATGCCCTTCCTGTTCGAGCGCATCGACGACGAAACCGAACTGCTGCTGCCGGACAACCTGCTGCGCACCGATTCCATCATTGCCGAGTTGGTAAACGCCATTGATGAGGACGATTGGAAAGAGGTCGAAATCATCGGGTGGCTGTACCAGTTCTACATCTCCGAGAAGAAGGATCAGGTCATTGGCAGGGTCGTCAAAAGCGAAGACATCCCCGCTGCCACCCAGCTCTTCACGCCCAACTGGATCGTGCAATACCTGGTGCAAAACAGCGTGGGCCGCCTGTGGCTCATGGCCAACCCGCAAAGCACCCTGGCCAAAGAGTGGCCGTACTACATCACCCCTGCCGAGCAGACGCCCGAGGTGCAAGCCCAGCTCGATGCCCTCATCCAGACCCGTGTGCGGGAAGACGGCGACACCCTTAACCCCGAATCCATCACCGTGCTGGACCCGGCCTGTGGGTCAGGTCACATTCTGGTGGTGGCCTATGACGTGCTCAAGGCCATCTACCTGGAGCGCGGCTACCAGCCCAGAGCCATCCCGCGCCTTATCCTGGAAAAGAACCTGTACGGTCTGGACATTGACGACCGCGCTGCCCAAATGGCCGGCTTTGCCCTGCTGATGAAAGCCCGTGCCGACGATCGCCGCCTGTTCACCGCCACGGACGACGCCGGCAACCTGCAGCCGCCCAAGCTCAATGTGCTGAGTCTGCAAGAGAGCAAGGGACTGAGCGTGGACGAACTCGCCACCCACCTGGCCCCATTCAAGGTGCAGCGCGCCACCATCACCGCGCTGGTGGAAACCTTTGAGCACGCCAAAACCTTTGGCTCGCTGATCCAGATCCCCTATGCGCTCAAGACGCATCTCGCAGTGTTGCCGGAGGTGCTGGCCTTGGTCAAGCAGAGCGGGGACATGTATGCCACTGCGGCTGCGGATGATTTGCTGCCGCTGGTGCAGCAGGCGCAGATGCTGGCGATGCAGTTTGATGCGGTGGTAGCGAATCCTCCGTATATGGGTGGCAAGTACCTCACCACGGTATTGAAGAACTACTTGAAAGCCGAATACGCCGGGTATGAGAAAGACCTGTTTTCAGCCTTCATGATTCGGGATTTGTCGCTGGCCAAACCGACTGGGCAGCTTGGTTTCATGTCGCCGTTTGTGTGGATGTTTATTTCCTCATACGAGGAGCTACGAACTCACTTCATTGACCACGCCACCCTGACCAGCTTGGTGCAGCTTGAATATTCTGGATTTGACGGGGCGACCGTGCCCATTTGCACCTTCACCTTGTGCAAGCAGCATGTGGCGCAGTTTGTGGGTTCGTATGTACGTTTATCCGACTTCCGAGGGGCAGATCAGCAAGGACCAAAAACACTGGAGGCCATTCAAAACAAGAACTGCAGTTGGTTTTACAAAGCCAAACCCGATGATTTCAAGAAAATTCCGGGTAGTCCAATTGCATATTGGATTCGAAATACCAAGCCCTTTGACGGACCTCGCATTGGAGATGGTTTTGAGTCCGGGGGACGAACAAAGACTCATGATAACGAGACCTATCTTAGGTTTTGGTGGGAGATTTCAAGAAAATCTATTGGATGGGCTCCCTATGCAAATGGGGGGGATTACCGAAAATATGCCGGAAATGACCTTCAGGTTGTAAATTGGTCAAGTTCGGCTACGGTTTTCTATGACTCCAATGGAGGACTTTATCCACAAAAGTATTGGTTCAAGGAGGGTATTACCTGGGGATTGATCACTTCGGCCAGGACTAGCTTTAGATTGAAACCAATTGATGCGCATTACAGCTCCGGTGCACCAACTATATTTGATAAGTCATTTACATGCGACAACGTTGTCCTTGGATTTCTTAACAGTCCGATCGCATTCTTGTATTTGAAGGCCATGAATCCCACTTTAAATACTACTGTTAACGATGTATTGGGCCTTCCTCTTCCATCGAAGAGCGATTTCACGAGTATCGATGCTAATGTGGCCAAGGCTATTTCTATCAGTAAATCTGACTGGAATGCGTACGAGCGTTCATTTGATTTTCAATCTGCTTCTTTATGTGCAATTACTAACTGCTCAACAAATGAAATCAAATCTAGATACGACAGATTAATCGATCATAACCGTGCAGTTACAGGTGAGATGAAGCATCTTGAATTAGAGAATAACCGTTTGTTCATTGAAGCCTTCGGGCTGTCAAACGACGTTTCAGCCGAAGTACCAATTGATCAGGTTACCCTAACGGTCAACCCAGCCTATAGGTATGGTGGCAACTTAACAGCCGATGAACTTTGCGCACGATTTCGTGTTGACACTGCATCTGAGGTTGCCTCCTACGCCATCGGCTGCATGATGGGCCGCTACAGCCTCGACGAGCCCGGTCTGATCTACGCGCATGCGGGCAACGTCGGCTTCGAACCTGACCGCTACGCCACTTTTCCCGCAGATGCCGACGGCATCGTCCCCATCACCGACGAACTCTGGTTTTCTGACGATGCCTGCAGCCGCATCCGCGAATTCCTGCGCGCCGTCTGGGGGCCAGACACTCTGGAAGAAAACATGGCCTGGCTGGCCGAAAGCCTGGGCACCAAAGCGTCTGAGACCCCAGACGAGACCATCCGCCGCTACATTG
>CAZSIO010000168.1:0-2896 GCA_964606865.1 uncultured Sideroxydans sp. | reverse complement strand
CGTCGAGGGCGGCGAGCTTGCGCTGGTAGAGGGATTCGAGGCGTTGGGTTTCTTCCGACAAGGAATCGAGTTGGGCGACTATCTTTAGCTGCTCGTCTATAGGCGGCAAAAACAGTTCAACGCTTTGTAATTTTTGAATCGTCAGAGTGTCTACTGTTGCGCCGTTGCCTCGGTCGAGCTGGTCAAAAAACAGCGAAGACTTCAGCCAAAATTTGATGAACTCACTACTAACCTCAGCACTTCGTTTCATCCACAGAACGCTCGCATCCTTGAAATAGAATCGGTCGCTACCACGAACAATATGCGCGTTCCCAATCGTCCCAATGGCAGTGATTACAATGTCACCAGATTTTGGCACACCATACTCCTTCGATAGCTCGGCAAAATGCTCTTCAGAAATGAACAGTTCGTTGTCCACGAAGCCATTAGCAGCTAATCGCGTGACTTCTCGCCCGCGATAGAAGGGCACACCTTCCGATTTCCATTCGGATTTCAAGACGCGTTTGCTTGAACCAACTCGATAAATTGCGTCCATTCGCGCCCTTACCCACCCCTCACCGCGCTGGGTGAAGACGGATTGCAGGTGGCTTTCGAACAGGGCGCGGGCGTTTTGCAGGTTCTGTTCGGCGTTGGCTTTGGCGGTGGCGATGCCGTCAAACGCTTCGTCGAGAATGCCGACGATGCGCTGCTGTTCGGGGAGTGGTGGCACTGGAATTGGAATTTCTCTCAAACTGCCTTGATTCAGTTTCGGCACCGTGAGTCCGGAGACGAACTCTGATAAGTCGAAATGAACCAGAAAATGGATAAGCCAGCTGTCTGCTATTTCAGCGCGATGTGGACGCAGTACATGAGCGTGGTTGTTAACCCAGCATTTTCCTTCAATGGAAAATGCAGTGTTTTCGCCTGATGCCCATTTAGCGCCATCTTCGCCAACGAGCACCAAAGGCTCATCGAATAAAAATCCAGCAACGAAATCCAGAATGCCTGTCGCACCGTAGTACGGGTAATCACCGGCAATTCGATCACGTTTGGTTATTGGCTTTCGCTGGTTGTCGAGTATGTCGCAAAGACTACCTAACGGCTTGATGTGCCACCCAGCCCTCATAGCAACGCCCTGATATTCCCCAGCACTTCCGCGCTCTCCGCATCCAGCGCGGCGATCTCGTCCATGATGTCCTGCGGACTGCGATGCACCACGGCTTCGCCGCCATCGGGATTTTTCACCGATAGGTCGAAGGTCGCAGGGTCGATGCTCGCCGCATCCACGCTCCAGCTCTTGGGCGAGTCGGCGAAGGTCTTTTGCAGCGCGATGAATTCGGCGAGGTCGGCATCGTTGAGCGGGTTGGTCTTGCCCATGTTGCGGCCGGGTTCGAGTTGGTAGTACCAGACCTTGCGCGTCGGTGCGCCCTTTTCAAAAAACAGCACGACGGTTTTCACGCCCGCGCCCTGGAAGGTGCCGCCGGGGCAATCGAGTACGGTGTGCAGGTTGCAACTTTCGAGCAGGTGTTTGCGCAGGCTCACTGAGGCGTTGTCGGTGTTGCTCAAGAACGTGTTCTTGATGACGATTGCGCCGCGTCCGCCCGCTTTCAAGAACTTGATGAAGTGCTGCAAAAACAGGAAGGCGGTTTCGCCGGTCTTGATGGGGAAGTTTTGCTGCACTTCTTTGCGTTCCTTGCCGCCGAAGGGCGGGTTGGCAAGGACGATGTCGAAGCGGTCTTTGTCCTGCACGTCGTTAAGGTTCACGCCGAGGGTGTTGGCGTGGGCGATGTTGGGCGCTTCGATGCCATGCAGGATCATGTTCATGATCGCGATGACGTAGGCGAGGCTTTTCTTTTCGATGCCATAGAAGGTGGATTCCTGCAATATCTTGAGGTCGCGCGTGGTGAGTCCGGTTGGCGCGCCGTTCAACCCTTCGACAGGCTCAGGGCGAACGGAATTTTGGGCTCTGGCTTCCTCCGTTCGTGGTGAGCCTGTCGAACCATGAATGGAGGAACCACCTTTGCCGGAGCGCAGGTAGTCGAACGCTTCGCACAGGAAGCCCGCGCTGCCGCACGCGCCGTCGTAGATGGTTTCGCCGATCTTGGGGTTGACCACTTGCACCATGGCGCGAATGAGCGGACGCGGGGTGTAGTACTCGCCGCCGTTGCGCCCGGCGTTGCCCATGTTTTTGATCTTGGCTTCGTACAGGTGCGAGAGTTCGTGCTTTTCCACTTGCGAGCCGAAGCGCAGTTCGTCGATGTGCTCGATGATGTCGCGCAGGTTGTAGCCGCTTTGTATCTTGTTTTTGATCTCGCCGAAGATTTCGCCGATTTTGTATTCCAGCGTTTTGGAGTTGTCGGCTTTTTCCTTGAAGCGGTGCAGGTAGGGGAATAGCGTCTGGTTGACGAAGTCGCGCAGGTCGTCGCCGGTCATGGCGGCGTTATGGTCGATCTTGCCGTCACGACCCTTGGGCGCGGCCCAGGTTTCCCAGCGGTAGGGAGGGTCGATCAAGTAGGTGTATTTTTTGCCTTCCAGCTCGGCTTCCATCGCTTTGCTGTGTTCGAGTGCGTCGAGGTATTTGAGGAACAAGAGCCAGGAAGATTGCTCGGTGTAGTCGAGTTCGCTGGCGCAGCCCGCTTCTTTGCGCAAGATGTCGTCGATATTCTTGAAGGCTTGTTCGAACATACTTACTGTTTCCCCTGAGCTGAAAAGTTTGAGGTCGCGAATTGCGACCTCAACTTGATGTCGCAATTCGCGACTGCAAGGTAAAGGCACTTATCACACGCCCCCACCCTGGCCATCCCCGAAAGGGAGAGGGGATTGTTTTACTTTCTGCCTATCGCCCGATACCCGATGTCTCGCCGCATCTGGCTGCCGTCAAACTTGATGGTGTCGGCGATCTCGTAGGCGCGGTTCT
>CAZSIO010000167.1:0-2909 GCA_964606865.1 uncultured Sideroxydans sp. | reverse complement strand
CCCTTGAGTGCCACGATCAGCGATTCGGACTGCACCTCGCGCAATACCAACTGGATACCCCGGTCATCCACGGCCAGAATGTCCTCGAACACGAACATCTCGTCCATGATCTTTTGCGCCAGCTCGGCATCCTGCGCGCGCACCGATTCAAGAATCGCTTCCTGCGTGCTGCCGATGTAATTAAGGATTTCGGCGGCGGTCTTGATGCCGCCGCGTATGCTTTTCTTCTGCATGGCATTGCCCGACAACAGCTTGGTCAGCACGTCGTTCAGCTCGTGCAATGCGGTCGGTTGCACGCTGTCCAGCGTGGCGATGCGCAGCAGCACATCGTTGCGCGTGCGCTCGGGTAATTTGGTCAGCACGGCAGAAGCCTGATCCGGCTCCAGATGCACCATGATGGTGGCGATGATCTGCGGGTGTTCGTTGGCGACCAGTTCGGCGACCGAGCCGGGATCCATCCACTTCAGGCTTTCGATGCCGCTGGTGTCGCTGTTGTGCAGGATGCGGTCGAGCAGTCCGGCCGCCTTGTCGTCGCCCAGCGCCTTGTTCAGCATGTTGCGGATGTAGCCGTCCGAGTCCATGCCGATGGTGGTCTTCTCGGCGGCGCTGAGGTGGAACTCCTCGAACACTTCGGCGATCTGGTCGCGATTGAGATTCTTCAGCGCCACCATGGCCGTGCTGATCTTCTGCACCTCTTTCGGCTCCAGATACTTCATCACCTCGGCCGCTTCATCCGCGCCCAGGGTCATCAGCAGAATCGCGCTCTTGTTGATGCCGGCGTCACTCATCTTTGTTCACCCACTCCTTGACCACGGTGGCGACGATCTTGGGGTCGTCCTTGGCCAGTTGTTTGGCGGCTTGCAGATTATTTTCGTAATTGAATGCCGACTGCGGCGCTGCGCCGGAAGTGTGATTGGCGCCTTCTGCTGCGGCCGCCCCCGCTGCCGCGTTTTCGTGCAATGCGGCGCTATGCTCCGCCACACTCTTGAACGCCGGGCGGATGATGCCAAACAACAGGAACAGGATGCCGCCCGCGATCAGCAGATATTTCAGGATGTATTTTGCCAGCGCGATCATTTCCGGCTGTTGCCACAGCGGCGTATCCGGGATCACTTCCTGCGTGTCGTTGAAGGCACTGTTGAGCAGATTCAGGGTATCCCCGCGCTGCGTTTCAAAGCCGACCGCTTCCTTGACGAGCGCGGCGATCTGGGTTTTCTCATCTTCGGTGTAAGGCGTGGAAACGGCAGCGCCCTCCTTGCCCTGTACGCTGCGGTTGTTCAGGACCACCGCGATCGACAGACGTTTGATGCTGCCGGTCGGCAGCTGCGTGTGCTGGATGGTGCGATCCACTTCGTAGTTGGTGGTCTGCGCCTTGTTCGACTTGTCGGCGGCGCTGCCACCCGCTGCGGGCAGGGCGGTGGCGGGCGAGACAATCGGAGCCGTGGCCGGCACCGGCGGCTGGTTGGAGAGTGCGCCCGGCACGCCTCCGGGTTTCTTGATGCCATCGAGGGATTCCGAGCTTTGCATGCTGCGCACCGCCGCCGCATTGGGCGGCTGGTTGGGTTTGAACAGTTCCGATGTCTGTTCCGTGGTGGTGAAGTCGAGACTGGCAGTGACCTGCGCCCGCACGTTCTGCACCCCGGTGATTGGGCTCAATATATCCTGGATACGCTTCACATAATCCTGCTCGATCTGGCGCACATATTTCAATTGCGAAGCATCCAGCAACTGGCGATTGCCATCGTGTGCGGCAGAAAGCAGAGTGCCGGTCTGATCGACCACGGTCACGTTCTGTGCCGGCATGTCGGGCACGCTGCTCGAGATCAGATGCACGATGGCGTTGACCTGCCCTTCATCCAGCGAGCGTCCGGCATAAAGCGCGAGCACCACCGATGCGGTGGGTTTTTGTTTTTCCTTGACGAACACGCTGGGTTTGGGGATGGCCAGATGCACGCGCGCATTGGAGATGGCGGCCATGGATTGCACCGAGCGCGCCAGCTCTCCCTCGAGGGCGCGCTGGAAATTGACTTGTTCAAGAAACTGGCTGGTGCCGAATTTCTGGTTTTCCATCAGTTCGAAACCGGCGGTGCCGCCTTTGGGCAGCCCCTGTGCTGCCATCTTCAGGCGTACTTCGTACACGCGGTCGGCCGGCACCATCAGGGCGCCGCCGCCTTCGGCGAACTTGTAGGGGATGTTCTGCTGCTGCAGCGATTCGATCACCGCGCCGCCGTCGCGCTCGGCCAGATTGGCATACAGCACGCGGTAGTCAGGGGCTTGTCCCCAGAGCCAGAGGCCCGAGAGCAGAGCGACGGTCGCGGCGACCGCCACGATCAATCCCAGCTTTTGCTGGCTGGGGATGCCGAGCAACAATTGCGTCATGTTCGGATTGCTGTTCATCGTTGTTTCAGCCATATCTTTCACCCGGAGAGTTACTGCTTCATTTCCTTACGCTGCGGATTATCGGCCCGCAGATCAAGTCCGGTGTGCGGAAAAGCGGGGAAATTACCGCGCTATTCCGGGAAAAGGACTCGCGCGAGGACTGCTACTGTGCTGCCGTGTAAAAGCGTCAAGGAGAACAAGATGAGCATGAACGGTATTTCCAGTGTTGACAGTTTGTTGGCGCAGATGCGCGCCGCCGTGGCGGTGGCGCAAGGCCAGCCCAACACGCCCACCGTGGGTGCGAGCGGCGGGGCGGACTTTGCCAATGTGCTGAAGAACTCGCTGGACGGGGTGAACCGCACCCAGCGCGAGGCGGAAGCCATGCAGCAGGCGTTCGTGCTGGGCGATGACAAGGTGAGTTTGAGCGACACCATGATCGCGATGCAGAAAGCCAACCTCTCTTTCCAGACTGCGGTACAGGTGCGCAACAAGATGGTGGCGGCCTACAACGACATCATGAACATGCAGGT
>CAZSIO010000166.1:0-2925 GCA_964606865.1 uncultured Sideroxydans sp. | reverse complement strand
AGCCCGACCTGCCGGATGACTACCAATTTTATTAAACAAGGAACCGCCATGCCCCATTTGCAAGCCATCATCGAAGAAGCCTTTGAACGCCGCGCCGAGATCACGCCGCGCAATGTCGATGCGCAACTGAAGGAAACCCTCAACACGGTGATCGAATATCTGGACCAGGGCAAGCTGCGCGTGGCCGAGAAGATCAATGGCGCATGGGTCACCCATCAATGGATCAAGAAGGCGGTGCTGCTGTCGTTCCGCATCGAAGACAACGCCTTCATTAAGGGCGGTTTCACCAACTATTTCGACAAGGTGCCGTCCAAGTTCGCCGACTACAACTCCAAGGAGTTCCGCGAAGGCGGTTTCCGCGTGGTGCCGCCGGCCGCCGCGCGGCGCGGTGTTTTCATCGCGAAAAACGTGGTACTGATGCCGTCCTACTGCAACATCGGCGCGTATGTGGACGAAGGCACCATGGTCGATACCTGGGCCACCGTCGGCTCCTGTGCGCAGATCGGCAAGAATGTGCATTTGAGCGGCGGCGTCGGCATCGGCGGCGTGCTGGAACCGGTGCAGGCCAACCCCACCATCATCGAGGACAACTGCTTCATCGGCGCACGTTCCGAGATCGTCGAGGGGGTGATCGTGGAAGAAGGCGCGGTGATCTCGATGGGCGTGTTCATCGGCCAGAGCACCAAAATCTACGACCGCGAAACGGGCGAGGTGCATTATGGCCGCGTGCCCGCCGGTTCCGTTGTGGTCAGTGGCAGCCTGCCTTCGGCGGATGGCCAATACAGCCTGTACTGCGCCGTGATCGTGAAGAAGGTGGATGCCAAGACACTGGGCAAGGTCGGCATCAATGAACTACTGCGGGGAATCTAATCAGGATTGGGGAACTGAGAATCAGGATTTAGCCAACTCCAAATCCTAATTCCAAAATCCTAATTCCTGTCTTTACGAGGTGACACCATGATCGTCACGCCACTATTGAAACTCGCCGCAGACAAGCTGGCCTCCGACCTGTTCTTCTCGGTCGGCGCACCGATCAATATCAAGATCAACGGTGTGGTGATGCCGGTCAACCAGCAGAAATTGACCGGGGAACAGGTCAGGCAGATCGCTTACGAAATGATGAAGCCGGCGCAGATTGCCGACTTCGAGATGCATATGGAGATGAACTTCTCCTACCGCATGCCGGAGATCGGCAACTTTCGCGTCAACGTATTCCGCCAGCGCGGCAGTATCGCCGTCGTCATCCGCTACGTCCGTGGCGAGGTACTGGATGTCGAGGCACTCAATCTGCCCGCCGTGTTGAAGGGATTGATCCGGGAAAAGCGCGGCCTGGTGTTGATGGTTGGCGCCACCGGGTCGGGCAAATCGACCACGCTGGCTTCCATGATCCAGCATCGCAACCACACTAGCAGCGGCCACATCCTGACCATCGAAGACCCGATCGAATATTTGATCCATCACGACAAATGCATCGTGAACCAGCGCGAGATCGGTACAGACACCGAAGATTACGGCGCGGCGCTGGTCAGCGCCATGCGCGAGGCGCCGGATGTGCTGATGATCGGCGAAATACGCGACCGCGACACATTGAAGCATGCCTTGATCTTCGCCCAGACCGGCCACTTGTGTCTGTCCACCCTGCACGCCAACAACAGCTACCACGCGCTCAATCGTATCGTGAATTTCTTCCCTTACGACGCGCGGCAAAGCGTGCTGTCCGACCTGTCCATGTGTCTGCGCGCGGTCATTTCACAGCGCCTGATCCGTAATGTGCAGGGCAATCAGGTCCCCGCAGTGGAAGTACTGCTCAATTCGGCGTTGATCGCCGACCTGATCAAGAACGACCAGATTGAAAAGATCCGCGAAGCGATCGAACAGAGCGTCTCGCAGGGTTCACAGACATTCGAGCAGGCACTGTACAAACTCTTTAAATCGGGCGAGATCACCAAGGAAGAAGCCTTGCTCAATGCAGATTCCGCCAGCAATCTGGCATCGCTCATCGATTATTCACAGACCAGCAAGGTCAAGGCGTTCAATCCAAACGAGAATCCACCTGCAGCCCCCAGCGCACCCGCAGTCAAGTTTGACGGCATCACGCTCAACCTGCCGGACTGACGCTTGATGAAACTGTATGGCATCCCGAACTGCGGCACAGTGAAGAAGGCTCGCGCATGGCTGGACGCGCACGGCGTCGAATATGAATTTCACGATTTCAAGAAACAAGGTGTCACCGCATCCCTGGTCTCCGGCTGGCTAAACCAAATCGGCTGGCAGCGGCTGCTGAAGAAGACCGGCCCGACCTGGGGCCAGTTGCCGGATGAGGTGAAGCGCTCGATCAAGGACGATGCCGCCGCCCTGACCCTGATGCTGGAAAAACCCAACGTCATCAAACGTCCGGTGCTGGAACGTAACGGCACAGTGCTGGCAACCGGATTCAACCCAACCGACTACGAAGAACTCAAGTTATGAGCGACACCCTGACGTTAGCCAAACAACTCATTGCCCGCCATTCGCTGACGCCGATGGACGACGGCTGTCTCGACATCCTCGGCGCCCGTCTCGTCCCGCTCGATTTCAATCTGGAGAAGATGCGCCACAGCGAGGTGGATAACCTGTGGGCGCGGCGCGGGGATACGGCGCCGGTCGTGTGTTTCGCCGGGCACACCGATGTAGTCCCGACCGGCCCGGTGAACAAATGGGACAGCGATCCGTTCACCCCCACCGTGCGCGACGGCATGCTGTTCGGGCGCGGCGCGGCCGACATGAAAGGCTCCATCGCCGCCTTCATCACCGCCACGGAAAAGTTTGTCGCGCAATTTCCGCAGCATCGCGGTTCCATCGCACTGCTGCTCACCTCGGACGAAGAGGGCATCGCGGTGGATGGCACGGTGCGCGTGGTGGAAGCCTTGCGGGAACGTGGCGAAC
>CAZSIO010000165.1:0-2944 GCA_964606865.1 uncultured Sideroxydans sp. | reverse complement strand
TGCCGCGTGTGGATGCGGAAACCGGGCGCGGGCTGGTGACGGACGTGAGCCTCAAGCGCAAGGTGCGCAACTTTGCCGGCCTCGTCAAAGGCGAACAGCCGCCGTTCGACATCTATGTCAAAGAAAAAGCAATCCTTACTCAGCAACAGGAAAAAGCGTATCTGGCATTAGGGCTTGATCCGAAAGGTAAGGATGGAAAAAGAAAAGGCGGCGACGATGTCGAAATCGCAAAGAAATGGATGTGCCAGAACTTCTATGACATCAGAACATTCGGCGCGGTGATGGGATTGAAAGAAGCGAATTGCGGACAAGTGCGCGGCCCGGTACAACTGACCTTCGCCCGCTCTGTCGATCCTGTTGTGGCGCAGGAACACTCCATCACCCGCATGGCCGTCGCCACCAAGGCCGAAGCCGAAAAGCAGGATGGCGACAACCGCACCATGGGCCGCAAATTCACCATCCCCTACGGCCTCTATGTCGCCCACGGTTTCGTCTCTGCCCACCTCGCCAACCAGACCGGCTTCGGTGAGGAAGATCTCGAATTGTTATGGCAAGCACTGGCACAAATGTTCGAGCATGACCGCTCCGCCGCGCGCGGCGAAATGACGACGCGTGGGCTGTATGTGTTCAAGCACGATAGCCAACTTGGCAACGCGCCCGCCCATAGCCTGTTTGCTCGCATCCAGCCCACACTCAAGGACAGAGATTCCGTGCCGCGCGATTTCGGCGATTACTCGGTGACGGTGGATGAAGCCGGATTGCCCCAAGGTGTGACGCTACAAAAGATCGTCGGCTGAACTCAGCGCCGCCCGGCCCAGTACGCCGGGCGGCGGCTTTGATGGGCGATGGCGATTACTCTGACGGTTGATTCCTGAATTCGGAAGATCAATGTGTATGGAAAACGCTTGAAATACAAACGAACCGTTCCTTGCAGTCCGGGAACACCGATACCGGGTTGCTCTGTTGCCAACTGGGTGACGCGCCGCATTTCCTGGACGAAAGCGCGGCTGGGTAAGGTGCCGCCATTATCCCGATACCAGCGTGTCGCCTCTTCTGCTTCGGCGAGCGCCTCAGGGTTGAACGAGAGGCGCATCGATCAACGCGCGTTTTCGATGATGGCGTCGAGCCGGGCAAAAACTTCTTCTGCCGGAATCCAGACCGTCTTCCCGGCGTCCATGTCTGCCACACGCCGTGCGATTTCCTCATCCCACGCCTTTGCAATGGCTTCCGGCGTATCTTCCGGCTCGCTTTCGAGGCTGACGATCAGGCGGTGGATCAATTCGCCCCGCTCTTTTGGTGAGAGTTGCAGTGCCTGGTTTTCCAGTACTTCCAGCATGACGCCCATGGTGGCCTCCGTAAACGTGGTTGATACGGACGAATGATAGCACTGCAGCCATGAGCGAAACAGACGACCCCATCATGCTTTCCGCGCTCCAGCACTGGAGCTATTGCCCGCGCCAGTGTGCCTTGATTCACCTGGAACAAGCCTTCGACGAGAACGTTCACACCATGCGCGGCAATGCGGCGCATGCGCGGGTGGATGAGCAGGGTTTTGAGACTTTCGAGGGGGTGCGGAGCGAACGCGCATTGCCGGTATGGTCTGATCGTCTTGGGCTGGTGGGTAAATGCGATGTGGTCGAGTTTCACCCCGATGGTCATATCTACCCGGTGGAATACAAACATGGCAGGAAAAAGTTGCAGGTACATGACGACCTGCAACTGGCCGCACAAGCGATGTGCCTGGAAGAGATGCTCGGCAAACCGGTTTTGAAAGGCGCGATCTTTCACCACACCTCGCGCCGCCGCCGCGAAGTTGCCATCACGCCGGAATTGCGCCAGCAGGTTGCAGAAACTGTCGCCGCCATTCACGCCATGCTGGCTTCCGGAAAACTGCCGCCGCCAGTCAACGACGCGCGCTGCAAAGAGTGTTCGCTGATCGACATCTGCCAGCCGCAGGCGATGGCCGCCAGTTCCGCGCATAAACTCATTGAACAACACCTTTTTGAGCCGGAGGACTGATGGCGCGCCAGATACTCAACACCCTCTATGTGATGACGCCTCACTCCTATCTGCATCTGGAGAACGACACGCTGCGCGTAGATGTGGAACGCGAAAAGAAGCTGCAGGTGCCGTTGCATCATCTGGGCAGCGTGGTGTGTCTGGGCAACATCATGCTCTCCCCTGCCCTGATGCACCGTTGCGCGGATGACGGTATCAGCCTCGTATTACTCGACGGCAACGGACGATTCAAGGCGCGACTGGAAGGCGCGGTTTCCGGCAACATCCTGTTGAGGCAAGCGCAACATCGTCAGGCGGGCGATGTCGTTTTCGCGCTGAATGTATCCCGCGCCATGATCGCCGGCAAATTGCGCAATGCGCGCCAAGTGCTGCTGCGCGGCGCACGCGAAGCATCCGACGAAACCGATGCCAAGACACTTACCGCAGCAGCCGCAGCCCTTCGCGCTTCCGTGCGCAACCTGCCGCAGGCCGCCGATCTCGACAGCGTGCGCGGCATCGAAGGCGATGCGGCAAAAGTGTATTTCTCCGCCATGAACGGCATCGTCCGGCGCGATGCGCGCAGCACCTTCGCCATGGATGGCCGCACCCGCCGTCCGCCGCGCGACCGCATCAACGCCCTGCTCTCGTTTCTTTATTCCATGCTGATGAACGACTGCCGCTCCGCGCTCGAAGCCGTCGGCCTCGATCCGCAACTCGGATTCCTCCACGCCGTGCGCCCCGGTCGCGCCGCGCTGGCGCTGGATTTAATGGAAGAATTTCGCGCCGTCATGGCCGACCGCTTGGTGCTCACTCTCATCAATCGCGGCCAGATCGGCGCGAATGATTTTGTGGAACGCGAAGGCGGCGCGGTTTTATTAGAAGGCGATGCCAGACGCGCCGTCGTGGTCGCCTATCAGGAGCGCAAACAGGAAGAAATCACCCATCC
>CAZSIO010000164.1:0-2979 GCA_964606865.1 uncultured Sideroxydans sp. | reverse complement strand
ACAAATGCAGCGTTAGCCAATGGCATAAGTTCCAAACAGAATGCAACACTGCGCTAGCTCTGTTCCCACGGCAGCCCGGCAGTGCGCCAGCCGTTCATGATATTGCGCTGATTGCCGGCGTTCTTGTCGCCTTCGAAGCCTTCCAGGATGTTATAGCAATCACCATAGCCCGCCTGCGTCGCCACCATGGCGGCAGTGTGGGAGCGGTGTCCGCTGCGGCAGAGAAAGAGTACCAGTGATTCCTTGTCCACCTGCTGTTCCAGCGCGGCCATGAAATTGGGGTTCGGCTTCATGCCGGGATAGCCCATCCATTCGATCTCGACCGCGCCGGGAACGCGCCCGACCCAGTCGATCTCGGCGCGGGTGCGCACGTCCACCAGCTTGGCGCCGGGTGCCGACTGCCAGATCTCGTAGGCCTCTTCCGGAGTGAGCGCTCCTTCGTAGGGCAGATTCAGTTCTTTTGCGCGCAGCTGCGCGGTCTTCAATATTGCGGTGATTTTTCCCATTTTCGGTGACCTGTGATTAATCTTTTGGTTGTCCGGTGCTATCCTGCGCACCCGGCCCAATACTATCCCATCATCGATGAAAAATCACACGCGTGCACCTGCGCATGATCGAGCCGCCGCATTCGAGCCGGCGCACCCGGTGCGCTTTGCCGCCGCGCGCAAGAGCACGTGGGTGAGCATCCTGGTCAACCTGGCGCTGTCCATTTTGCAGGTTACGGCCGGCTTCTTCGGCAAGTCGCAATCGTTGATGGCGGACGGTCTGCATTCGTTCGCCGACCTGCTGTCGGATGTGCTGGTGCTGTTCGCCAACCGCCACGGCAACAAGCATGCGGATGCCAATCACCCCTACGGTCACGCGCGAATCGAGACGGCGGCTTCGCTGATTCTCGGCGCCAGCCTGGCCGCGCTGGGCATGGGACTGATGATCGCGACCGGCATGCGCCTGCAACATCCGGAACAGATCCATGCCGTCCACCCTTACACATTATGGGTCGCCGTCATCGCGCTCGCCGCGAAGGAAGGCATGTTCCGCTACATGCTGGCAGTGGCGCAGCGTGTGCGTTCGCAGATGCTGGTGGCGAATGCCTGGCATGCGCGTTCGGATGCGGCTTCTTCGCTGGTGGTCATTGTCGGCATCATCGGCAATCTGATGGGTTATACCTTCCTCGATCTGGTCGCGGCCGGTGTGGTCGGGGTGATGATCGCCTACATGGGCATCCAGTTCGCGCGCGACGCACTGCTGGAACTGGTGGATACCGGGCTGGAAGAGGAAGAAGTGCGCGCCATCCGCAACACGCTGAAAGCGGTGCCCGGCGTGATGGGATTGCACGAATTACGCACACGCAAGATGGCGGACAACGCGCTGGTCGATGCGCACATCATCGTCGATCCGCGCATCAGCGTGTCGGAAGGGCATTACATCGCCGAGGCGGCGCGCAGTGCGGTGCTGAAACAGCATCATGTGCTGGACGTGATGGTGCATATCGATCCGGAAGACGACATGCAGACCAAACCCAACGCGCGCCTGCCGCAGCGCCATCTGTTGCTGGCCCATCTTTACAAGCGGCTGGGCTATGAACTGCCGGTCTCGACCCTCATCGTCCTGCACTACCTGGACGGCAAGGTGGAAGCTGACTTGCTGCTGGATGCTGATCTCGACCCGGCCAGGCTGCGGGAGCAATGTGCAGCCATCACCCTGGACGACCCCTATTTCCGCCGCCTCACCGCATATCGGCGCATCGCACCAAATTAGTGCATCAGCGCGGTACAGCGCCCTGTTTTTGGGCGCTCGTTCGGACGCTATGCGCGGGCAAATATGGCACAATGCCGCCCTGACTGGTTTATGAGCACTGGCACAATTTCTGCTGTACCCGAAACGTGCCATCTGCTTGGTTCATTTGATTTGATCGTGTTGATTTAATTTTTCTGGGAGATTCGAGTATGTCCAAAACCGCCGCCGATGTTCTGAAGATGATCAAGGAACAAGGCATCAAATTCGTTGATCTGCGTTTTACCGATACCCGTGGCAAGGAACAGCACGTTGGCGTGCCGGTTAGCGCCGTGGATGAGAGCAAATTCGAAGAAGGCCACGCCTTCGACGGCTCTTCCATCGCCGGCTGGAAAGGCATTCAGGCTTCCGACATGCTGCTGATGCCGGATCCCGATTCTGTTTACCTCGACCCGTTCTTCGAAGAACCCACGCTGGTCATGACGTGCGACGTCATCGAGCCGACCGACGGCAAGGGCTATGACCGCGACCCGCGCTCCATCGCCAAACGCGCCGAAGCCTATCTGAAGTCCACCGGCATCGGCGACACCGCCTTCTTCGGCCCGGAACCCGAATTCTTCATTTTTGATTCGGTGCAGTGGCACGTGGATATGTCCGGCTGCTCGCTCAAGATCAACTCGGAAGAAGCGGCCTGGTCAACCGGCGAAAGTTTCGAAGGGGGCAATACCGGCCACCGTCCGATGGTCAAAGGCGGCTATTTCCCCGTTCCACCGGTGGACAGCCTGAACGACATCCGTGCCGCGATGTGTCTCGCGCTGGAAGAGATCGGCATACCGGTCGAAGTGCATCACCATGAAGTGGCGACCGCCGGCCAGTGCGAACTGGGCACTAAATTTGCCGCCCTGGTCAAGCGCGCCGACTGGACCCAAGTCTTGAAGTATGTGGTGCAAAACGTGGCCCACCAATACGGCAAGACCGCCACCTTTATGCCCAAGCCGATCGTCGGCGACAACGGTTCCGGCATGCACGTGCACCAGTCGATCTGGAAAAACGGCAAGAACACCTTCGCCGGCAACGGTTATGCCGGCCTGTCCGAGACCGCTCTGTATTACATCGGCGGCATCATCAAACACGCCAAGGCGCTGAACGCGATCACCAATCCGAGCACCAACTCGTACAAGCGTCTGGTGCCGCACTATGAAGCGCCGGTGAAGATGGCCTACTCGGCGAAGAACCGTTCCGCTT
>CAZSIO010000163.1:0-2987 GCA_964606865.1 uncultured Sideroxydans sp. | reverse complement strand
AAATTGGAAACCGAGAATCCCGTCAGGCCCGCTTTGGGTTTGGAACCGGAACCGGTCGCGCCTTCGTCGCGAATCTCGCCGCCGCTGCCGGTCGCCGCACCGGCAAAAGGCGCGATGGCGGTCGGATGGTTGTGTGTCTCCACCTTCATCAGGGTATGCGTGAGCTCTGTGCTGAATGCATATGCCCCGCCCGCACGCGGATAGAAACGCTCGATCTCGGCGCCTTCGATGACGGAGGAGTTGTCGGAATACGCCACCACCGTACCTTGCGGGTGCAGGGTGTGCGTGTTGCGGATCATGCCGAACAGCGTGATGGCCTGTTGCTTGTCGTCGATGATCCAGTCGGCATTGAATATCTTGTGGCGACAGTGTTCGGAGTTGGCCTGCGCGAACATCATCAACTCGACATCGGTCGGGTTGCGTCCAAGCCGGGTGAAATTCTCCACCAGATAGTCGATCTCGTCGGCGGAGAGCGCCAGCCCCAGTTCACGGTTAGCGCCTTCCAGCGCGGCGCGGCCAGCCGAAAGGATGTCCACGCTGGACAGCGGCTGCGGCGTGCCGTGCTTGAAAATCCTCTCCTCGATGCCCGGGCCGGCAACATCGGCAATGACCGATTCGGTCATGCGGTCGTGCAGCCAGGGCAACACGGCTTTTTGTTCCGCCCCGGTCAGCGCTTTTCCGCTCTTGCTCCTGAGGTAATACACCACGCCGCGCTCGATGCGCTGCACTTGCGGCAGGGCGCAATGCCTGGCGATGTCGGTGGCCTTGGACGACCAGGGTGAGATGGTGCCGAGGCGCGGCACCACCAGAAGCGACAGTATTTGGCCATCGGTGCCGGGCGCGCCCGCTTGCGCATCCAGCCCGAGCAAACGATCAAGCAGGCTGGCTTCATTCACGGAGAGTGCGGAAGATAGTTCAACAAAATAGATATGGCGCGTTGCTTCCAGAAAGACACCTGTACTGGTCGCGGCCAGCGCGGCGCGCAGCTTGTCGAGGCGAAAAGGGGACAGGGCGGATTTACCAATCGAAGTGCGGAACATGACTCGGTCACTTTAGGGCGTTGACGACGGGGTGTGATTATAATGCACGGGCTTCACGAAACCCGAGGAATACAACATGTCCAGCATACGCCCCACGCCCATCAGCCAGAAACAGGTTGCCGCCTTTCTCAAACCCCGCCCCAGGGACAGCCACAAGGGCATGTTCGGCACGGTCACGGTTATTGGCGGCGGCAACGGCATGATCGGCGCGGCCCTGCTGGCCGGGCGTGCGGCACTGAAGATGGGGGCCGGCTGTGTCCATGTCGGCCTGCTGTCGGATGACGCGCCGGCGGTCGATTTGAATGTGCCGGAGCTGATGCTGCACAGTGCGGGTGATGCGCTGAAATCATTCCCCCACCCCAACCCTCCCCCGAAGGGAGATGGGGTTTTGCTTCCCTCTCCCACCGGGAGAGGGATTGAGGGTGAGGGTAACGTGCTGGTCATCGGTTGCGGCCTGGGACAAAGCCTTGCCGCGCAAAAGTTGCTGTATGACGCCTTGCTGCTTGACGTGCCGCTGGTGCTGGACGCCGATGCGCTCAACCTGATTGCGCTGCGTCCCGACCTGCGCGCCATGCTGCACACCCGCAAAACCCCTGCCGTGTTCACGCCTCACCCCGGCGAAGCCGCACGTCTGCTGGGTTGCAGCACGGAGGCTATTCAGCATGACCGGGCAAGATCCGCATTGAGTCTGGTGCAAAAACTGGGGGGAAGCGTGCTGCTGAAAGGCGCGGGCAGCCTGTGTGCCACCCGCGACGGCAAGCTGTATCTGAACCAGAGTGGCAATCCCGGCATGAGCGCCGCCGGCATGGGCGACGTGCTGGCCGGCATGATCGGCGCCTTTATCGCGCAGGGTATTGCGCCCGACAATGCCTTGCTGCTCGCCGTGCATCTGCACGGTGCGGCAGGCGACGAACTGGCGAAGCAACAAGCCACGCTCGGCATGAGCGCGACCGAAGTGACCGAGTGGGCGCGCTGGCTGTTGAACCGGATCGCGCCGCGCTGAATTCGCAATGACTGACTTTTTCTACCGCTATCTGATCGTCATCGTCGCCTGCCTCGCCCTGCTGATCGGCTTGCAAGGCCCCAACTTCATTGACCAATACGAAAAGCGCGTGGATGCCCACTTGCGCGAGGTGAGCATCAACTTGCGACCGTTCCAACTCATCGCCGACAAGTATTTCGCGGGTGATCTGAACAAACTGATCGACCTGCATCGCAGCAGCGGCGAAAAGCCGTTCCAGGAGGAAGGCGCGGCCATCGAGCAGATGGTGCAGCGCAAGTTGCGTTTCGAAGCCGACCTCGCCGCATTGCAGACCAGCCTGCCGCTGAAAGCATTCCGCGTGTTGTTCCACGGCGACCGCGAGATGATCGACGAAGCGCTGGGACAGTACAGTTATGCCGTGCCGCTGAATCAGGATGCGCTGTTGTTCGGCGCGACCTTCGCCCTCATCATCCTGATCCTGCTCGAGCTGTTGCTTGCGCTGGCTCGCCGCATCAGCAGAAGATCACCCGCCAACCATCCCCGGACAGCATGAGTTTCCCCATCGATATCAGCGAAGAGGCGGGTGTCCGCTATCTGCATTTCGGCTCGCGCTGGATCCAGGGCGCGATGCGCATCGCCCGCCCGTGGAATCTGGAACTCGACTACACCAGGGAGATGATGGCGCCGCTGTTGCTGCGCGACGAGCGGCGCTTCCCGCGCAAAGTGCTGCTGATCGGACTGGGCGCCGCCTCGCTGACCAAATTCATCTACCGCAACCTGCCGCTGGCGCATCTCACCATCGTCGAGATCGAACCGCGCGTAGCGATTGCGGCCAAGCAGTATTTCAAAATGCCGGAAGACGACAAGCGCATCCACCTGATGATCGCGGATGGCGCGCAATACGTGCTGGGCACGGAAAAGAAATTCGACCTGATCCTGGTCGATGGCTTCAACGAACGCGCGCG
>CAZSIO010000162.1:0-3061 GCA_964606865.1 uncultured Sideroxydans sp. | reverse complement strand
GCCTTGGCCATATTGCCGCCACCGATAAAACAGATATTCACTTTGCTCTCCTTAACGTGAAAATTCGCGAAGCTCGTTTGCCCCCTCTCCCAGCGGGGGAGGGTTGGGGAGGGGGAACGATCAGGGGCGATACGTCCTTTTCATCTTTCGGGGTGGCTTGCCTCGCCCCATGATCGTTAATGACGTGCGCCAAAGATGGCGGTGCCGACACGCACGATGGTCGCGCCCTCCCGGATCGCCGCCGCAAAATCATGCGACATGCCCATCGACAGTGTGTCCAACGGCAAACCTTGCCGTTGCAAGTCTTCCAGCAAACGGCGCATCTGCGCGAACGGCGCGCGTTGCGCGTCCTCGTCTGCGGCGGGCGCGGGAATTGCCATCAGGCCGCGCAAGCGGATGCACGGCAACGCCGCCACCGCCCGCGCCAGCGGCAACAACTCTGCCGGCGCAACGCCGCTCTTGCTTGCCTCGCCGCTCACGTTGACCTCCAGACAGACATTGAGCGGCGGCAGCCCCGCCGGTCGCTGCGCCGACAGGCGCTCGGCGATCTTCAGGCGATCCACGCTGTGCACCCAGGCGAAGTGCTCGGCGATGGGGCGCGTCTTGTTGCTCTGGATGGGGCCGATGAAATGCCATTCCAGCGGCAGATCACGCAGGGCTTCGATCTTGCCCAGCGCCTCCTGCAGATAATTCTCGCCGAATGCAAGTTGCCCGGCATGATAAGCCTCGCGCACAGCCTCTGCCGCGAACGTTTTGCTGACTGCCAACAGGCACACTCCATCCCCGCTGCGCCCGGCCGTGCGTGCCGCCCGCACAACGGCCAGTTTCACGGCTTGCAAGTTGGAAAGGATTGCAGTCATAATCCGGCGGCCTGTACGATGTTGGCGGTTATTTAATGACGGGGAATTATATATGGATATCACCGAACTGCTCGCCTTCGGCGTGAAGAACAAAGCTTCCGACTTGCATCTCTCCTCCGGTTTGCCGCCGATGATCCGCGTGCACGGCGACATGCGCCGCATCAACCTGCCCGCGATGGAGCACAAGGAAGTCCACGCCATGGTGTACGACATCATGAACGACGGGCAGCGCAAGCATTACGAGGAGAACAAGGAAGTCGATTTCTCGTTCGAGGTGCCGAACCTGGCGCGCTTCCGCGTCAACGCCTTCATCCAGAATCGCGGCGCAGCCGCGGTGATGCGCACCATTCCTTCCAAAATAATGTCGCTGGAAGACCTCAAGGCGCCGAAGATCTTCGAGGCGATTTCCGACTACCCGCGCGGCCTGGTACTGGTGACCGGCCCGACCGGTTCCGGCAAATCCACCACGCTGGCGGCGATGGTCAATCACAAAAATGAAAACGAGATGGGCCACATCCTGACGGTGGAAGACCCGATCGAATTCGTGCATGAATCGAAGAAGTGCCTGATCAACCAGCGCGAAGTCGGCCCGCACACGCTGTCATTCAACAACGCGCTGCGTTCCGCTTTGCGCGAGGACCCGGACGTGATCCTGGTCGGCGAAATGCGCGACCTGGAAACCATCCGGCTGGCGATGTCCGCGGCGGAAACCGGCCACCTGGTGTTCGGCACCCTGCACACCAGTTCGGCGGCGAAGACCATCGACCGGATCATCGACGTGTTTCCCGCCGATGAAAAGGAAATGGTGCGCGCGATGCTGTCCGAATCGTTGCGCGCGGTGATCTCGCAAAGCTTGCTCAAAACCAAGGATGGCAGCGGCCGTGTCGCCGCGCACGAGATCATGATTTGCACCCCCGCCATCCGCAATCTGATCCGCGAGGCGAAAGTGCCGCAGATGTATTCCGCCATCCAGACCGGCGGCAGCATCGGCATGCAAACTTTGGACCAATGCCTGACCGACCTGGTCAAGCGCGGGGCCATTGCATCCAGCGAAGCCCGCAGCAAGGCCGCGAACAAGGAACTGTTCCAGGCCTGACGCCACACTGAACACAACAGAATCAGGAGTCCACCATGGAAAGAAACCAGGCCACCGAACTCGTGCACAATCTGTTGCGCGGCATGATCTCGCAAAATGCTTCCGACCTGTTCGTCACCGCCGGTTTCCCTCCGGCGTTCAAGATCGACGGCAAGATGACGCCCGTATCGAATCAGGCGCTGACCTCCCAGCACACGCAGGAACTGGCGCGCAGCATCATGAACGACCGCCAGGCCGCCGAGTTCGAATCCACGCACGAGTGCAACTTTGCCATCAGCCCGCCCGGCATCGGTCGCTTCCGCGTCAACGTGTTCATGCAGCAACAGCGCACCGGCATGGTGTTGCGCACCATCACCACCAAAATTCCGACTTTTGAGGAATTGAGCCTGCCACCCATATTGAAAGACGTGGTGATGACCAAACGCGGTCTGGTCATTCTGGTCGGCGGCACCGGCTCCGGCAAATCCACCACGCTGGCCGCCATGATCGGCCACCGCAACCACAACAGCTTCGGCCACATCATCACCATCGAAGACCCGGTCGAATACGTGCACGACCACGACAAGTGCATCATCACCCACCGCGAAGTGGGGGTGGACACCGACAACTGGCAGAACGCGCTGAAGAACACCCTGCGCCAGGCACCGGACGTGATCCTCATCGGCGAAATCCGCGACCGCGAGACGATGGAATACGCCGTCGCCTTTGCCGAAACCGGCCACCTGTGCATGGCCACCCTGCACGCCAACAGCGCCAATCAGGCGCTGGACCGCATCATCAACTTCTTCCCGGAAGAACGGCGCGAACAATTGCTGATGGACTTGTCGCTCAACGTCAAGTCGCTCATCTCGCAGCGCCTGATCCCCAAACGCGACGGCAAAGGACGCGCCGCAGCCTTCGAGGTTTTGCTCAACTCGCCGCTGATCGCCGACCTCATCTTCAAAGGCAATGTGCACGAGATCAAGGAAGTCATGGCCAAATCGCGGGAACTCGGTATGCAGACTTTCGACCAGGCCCTGTTCGACCTGCACGAGAGCGGCGCCATCGGCTACGAGGAAGCACTGAAAAATGCCGACTCGGTCAACGACCTGCGCCTGAGAATAAA
>CAZSIO010000161.1:0-3066 GCA_964606865.1 uncultured Sideroxydans sp. | reverse complement strand
CTGGGCAAGTCCACCTATGCGCGCTGCGGCATCATCGTCAACGTCACGCCGTTCGAGCCGGAATGGGAAGGCTATGTGACGCTGGAGTTCTCCAACACCACGCCGCTGCCCGCCAAGATCTACGCCAACGAAGGCGTGGCGCAGGTGCTGTTCTTCGAGAGCGACGAAGTGTGCGAGACATCCTATAAAGACCGTGGCGGCAAGTATCAGGGCCAGGTCGGCGTGACGCTGCCCAAGATTTGAGCTGAAGCTGCATCCCCGCCTATTCTCCAACCGAGGAGTCCCGAATGAAATTCCACTTTCCCATCATCATCATCGACGAAGACTACCGTTCCGAGAACGCCAGTGGTCATGGCATCCGCGATCTGGCGGAAGCGCTGGAAAAAGAAGGGATCGAAGTGGTGGGGATGACCAGTTATGGCGACCTGACCTCTTTCGCGCAACAGCAAAGCCGCGCCTCGGCGTTTGTGTTGTCGATCGACGATGAGGAATTCGGCGCGGGCAGCGCGGAAGAGACCGAGGTTGCGCTGCGTACCCTGCGCGCCTTTGTGCAGGAGATTCGCTTCAAGAATGCCGACATCCCGATTTATCTGTACGGTGAGACGCGCACCTCGCGCCACATTCCGAACGACATCCTGCGCGAGTTGCACGGCTTCATCCACATGCACGAAGACACGCCGGAATTTGTGGCGCGCCACATCATCCGCGAAGCGAAGTCGTACATGGATTCGCTCGCCCCGCCGTTTTTCCGCGCGCTGGTGGATTACGCGCAGGACGGCTCGTATTCCTGGCACTGTCCCGGACACTCCGGCGGCGTGGCGTTCCTGAAGTCGCCGGTGGGACGCATGTTTCACCAATTCTTTGGCGAGAACATGCTGCGTGCCGACGTGTGCAACGCGGTGGATGAGCTGGGCCAGTTGCTTGACCACACCGGCCCGGTTGCGGCGTCCGAGCGCAATGCGGCGCGTATCTTCAATGCCGACCACTTGTTCTTCGTCACCAACGGCACGTCCACTTCCAACAAGATCGTGTGGCACTCGATGGTGGCGCCGGACGACATCGTGGTGGTGGATCGCAACTGCCACAAGTCCATCCTGCACGCGATCATGATGACCGGCGCAGTGCCCGTATTCCTCACGCCGACGCGCAACAACTTCGGCATCATCGGCCCGATCCCCAAGTCCGAGTTCGAACCGGCGACCATCCAGAAGAAGATCGACGCCAATCCCTTCATCCAGGACAAGACAAAAAAACCGCGCATCCTCACCATCACGCAAAGCACATATGACGGCGTGATGTACAACGTGGAAATGTTGAAGGAGATGCTGGACGGCAAGATCGACGCGCTGCACTTTGACGAAGCCTGGTTGCCGCACGCGGCGTTCCATGATTTTTACCGGGACATGCACGCCATCGGCAAAGATCGCCCGCGCGCCAGGGAATCCATGATCTTCTCCACCCAGTCCACGCACAAATTGCTGGCCGGCTTGAGCCAGGCATCGCAGATACTGGTGCGCGACAGCGAGTCGCGCAAGCTCGACCGCGACTGTTTCAACGAAGCCTATCTGATGCACACTTCCACTTCGCCGCAATACGCCATCATCGCCTCATGCGACGTGGCCGCTGCAATGATGGAGCCCCCGGGCGGCACCGCGCTGGTGGAAGAATCCATTGCCGAAGCGCTCGACTTCCGCCGCGCCATGCGCAAGGTGGATGAAGAGTGGGGCGCGGACTGGTGGTTCAAGGTGTGGGGGCCGGATTACCTGTCGGAAGAAGGCATGGCCGAGCGCGAAGATTGGGTGTTGCGTGCGGATGATCGTTGGCACGGCTTTGGTAATCTGGCCGAGGGCTTCAATATGCTCGATCCGATCAAGGCCACCGTGGTCACGCCGGGGCTGGATGTGGCCGGTGATTTCGCCGACAGCGGCATCCCCGCCAGCATCGTCACCAAGTATCTCGCCGAACATGGCGTGGTGGTGGAGAAATGCGGCCTGTATTCTTTCTTCATCATGTTCACCATCGGCATCACCAAAGGCCGCTGGAACAGCATGGTGACCGAGCTGCAGCAGTTCAAGGATGACTACGACAAAAACCATCCGCTGTGGCGCGTGCTGCCCGAATTCATCGCCAGGAATCCGCGCTACGAAAAGATGGGGTTGCGCGACCTGTGCGACCAGATCCACGGCATCTACAAGGCCAACGATGTGGCGAAATTGACCACCGAGATGTATCTGTCCAATATGGTCCCCGCAATGAAGCCGTCCGATGCCTTCGCCAAAATGGCGCACGGCGAGATCGAGCGCGTTGCCATCGATGACCTTGAAGGCCGCATCACGGCTGTCCTGTTGACCCCCTACCCGCCCGGCATCCCACTGCTGATTCCGGGCGAGCGCTTTAATAAGATCATCGTCGATTACCTCAAATTCGCGCGCGACTTCAACAGCAAATTCCCCGGCTTCGAGACCGACATCCACGGTCTGGTATCGGACAAGAGCAACGGCGAGCGCGTGTATTACGTGGATTGCGTGAAGTAGCAGGAAAACGTGGCCGCCGTCATACGCGCCATCGAGGCTGACATCACCACCCTGCGGGTCGATGCCATCGTCAACGCGGCGAACCATTCCCTGCTCGGCGGTGGTGGCGTGGACGGCGCGATCCACCGCGCGGCGGGGCCGGGGTTACTGGCTGAATGCCGCACGCTCGGCGGCTGCACCACCGGCGATGCCAAACTCACCAGGGGTTATCTTCTGCCGGCGCGCTACGTCATCCACACCGTGGGGCCGGTCTGGCAGGGCGGGCAAAACGGCGAACCGGCGCAACTGGCTTCCTGCTACCGCCGCTCGCTGGAAATCGCCGCGGCGCACGCCATTCATTCCATCGCCTTTCCCTCCATCAGCACCGGCGTCTACGGTTATCCAAAGGAACCGGCCGCGCACATCGCAGTGCACACGGTGCGCGATTTCGTGAGCCGCAATGCCTCGTTGCAAGAGGTTATCTTCTGCTGCTATTCAGAGCAGGACCTCGCGCTTTATCAAATGCTGCTGGGATGATGAGTGAGTTGAGGGA
>CAZSIO010000160.1:0-3077 GCA_964606865.1 uncultured Sideroxydans sp. | reverse complement strand
TGGCGCTTGACGTTGCACGGATTATCCCTATAATGCCCGCCTCCCTGAAAGGGGGTTTTAACCTTGCTCCACCGTCCATTCATGTCGGGGAGCTTTAATCCACAAGGAGATGTAATGCGACACTACGAAATCGTATTTATCGTGCATCCCGATCAAAGCGAGCAAGTGCCCGCGATGGTCGAGCGTTATCGCACGATGGTGACCAGCAAGAATGGTCATATCCACCGTCTGGAAGACTGGGGCCGCCGTCAACTGGCCTACCCGATCCAGAAGATCCACAAAGCACATTACGTGTTGATGAACATCGAAATTGACCAAACGACTCTGGAAGAACTGGAACATGCGTTCAAGTTCAACGATGCCGTATTGCGTCATTTGATCATCAAGACCAAGACGGCCGTCGTTGTTCCTTCCGCCATGATGAAGGAAGAAAAATCGCGTTCGTTCAACAGCGATGCTGTTGAAGCCCCCGTTGCGGCGGCGGCTGAACCGGCAGCGGCTGCGTAAGCAGGGATTGAGCAGCAACCGTTGTGTGATCGAGGGGGCGGTGGTCGAGTTGGATCACTTGCGTTTTACCCCGGCAGGATTGGCGAGAGTGGCATTCAAATTGCGCCACGTCTCGATGCAGCAGGAAGCAGGGATGCAGCGCCAGGTTCAGTGTGATGTTCCGGCACTGGCGTTGGGCGAGGCGGCACAGCAAGTCAGCCGTTTGCAACCCGGACAGCAGGTGAAAGCTGAAGGTTTCCTGGCGCAGCGTAGCCTTAAGATCGCGCAACTGGTATTGCACATCGATAACATCACATTGAGATAGGGGCACAAAATGGCTCGTGTATTTAAGAAAAAGGATGACAAGAAGAACAGTTCTTCGCGTCAGTTGTTCAAGCGTCGCAAGTTCTGCCGGTTCACGGCCGAAAAAATCGCGGAAGTCGATTACAAGGATATCAATATCCTGAAGGAATTCATCTCCGAGAACGGCAAGCTGATTCCGGCTCGCATCACCGGCACCAAGACGCATTTTCAGCGTCAATTGAGCGTGGCCGTGAAACGCGCGCGCTTCCTGGCGTTGCTGCCTTACACCGATTTGCATTAAGGAGTAGACCATGCAAGTGATTCTGATGGAAAAAGTGGTGAACCTCGGCCAGTTGGGCGATGTGGTCAAAG
Organism: uncultured Sideroxydans sp.; assembly: GCA_964606865.1. GTDB lineage: Bacteria > Pseudomonadota > Gammaproteobacteria > Burkholderiales > Gallionellaceae > Sideroxyarcus. The sequence goes on along the minus strand of CAZSIO010000160.1, from coordinate 1,916 downwards.
TAAAAAACGGTTTCGCGCGTAACTTCCTCATCCCGCAAGGCAAGGCCAAGCGGGCGACAGAGCATAACGTGGCGGACTTCGCGACACGTCGTGCCGAACTGGAAGCGGCTGATCAAGCCAAGCTGGCCGATGCGCAAGCGCGCGGCGCCAAGCTGAACGGCTTGACCCTGCAGATCGTGCAAAAGGCGGGCGTGGACGGCAAGTTGTTCGGTTCCGTGACCAATGCCGATATCGCGATCGCTCTGGTGGCGCAAGGCCACCAGGTTGAGAAGTCTCAAGTACGGATGCCGGAAGGGCATCTGAAGCAGATTGGTGACCACCCGATCAGCATCGCCTTGCATCCCGATGTGGTGGCCGAGGTTGTCGTTTCGGTACTGGGCGAGCAATAATCCCGCTGCGTTGTCAAAGCGTTAACCAAAAAGGGCTGGTGACAGCCCTTTTTTGTTTTTGCCGCTCCGATGCCGCACGTCAGTGTAAAATCATCTCCCCGAAATTTGCGGCCTTATCATGCAGAATTTTTCAGCTCCTGTCGCCGATCCCCAGCTTGACGCACTGAAGTTGCCGCCGCACTCGGTTGAAGCGGAGCAGTCGGTGCTGGGGGGCATCCTGCTCGACACCAGCGCATGGGACAAGATCACCGATCTGTTGAGCGAACAGGATTTTTACCGCGCCGAACACCGTCTGATCTGGCACCACATCGGGCGCCTGACCGAGCATGCCAAGCCGATCGATGTCATCACCGTGGCCGAGTCCTTGCAGAGCAATGCCGAGCTGGAGAAAGCGGGCGGACTGACGTACCTCGGCGCTTTGGCACAGAATGTGCCGTCCGCGGCCAACATCCGCCGCTACGCCGAGATCGTGCGCGAGCGTGCCATCATGCGCAAGCTGGTCGAGGTGGGAAGCGAGATCGCAACCAGTGCCTACAATCCGGGCGGGCGCGATGCGGGGCAGTTGCTGGATGAGGCAGAGACCAAGGTCATGCAAATCTCGGAGCAGGGCGAGCGGGGGCGGCAAGGTTTTGTTCCCATGCCGCCGCTGCTGAACCAGGTGGTCGAACGGATCGAAACCCTTTACGCGCGCGATAACGCCAGTGATGTGACCGGCATCGCCACGGGCTTTACCGATCTGGATCGCATGACCTCCGGCTTGCAGCCGGGCGATCTGATCATCGTGGCCGGACGACCTAGCATGGGTAAGACCGCATTTTCCATCAACATCGCGGAAAACGTGGCGATCGAATCCAACAAGCCGGTGGCAATCTTCAGTATGGAAATGGGCGGCACGCAACTGGCGATGCGCATGATCGGCTCGGTCGGGCGGCTGAACCAGCACAGTCTGCGCACGGGCCGTCTGGAAGAAGAAGACTGGCCACGTATGACGCATGCCCTGGGACAATTGAACGACGCGCCCATTTTTATTGATGAAACGGCCGCTTTGAATGCATTGGAACTCCGTTCGCGCGCGCGGCGTTTGCATCGCCAGCACGACGGGCTCGGCCTGATCGTGATCGACTATATACAGTTGATGTCTTCGCCGGCGGGAAAATCAAACGAGAATCGCGCGACCGAGATCTCCGAAATCTCGCGTTCGCTCAAATCGCTGGCGAAGGAACTGCATGTGCCGGTGATCGCACTGTCCCAGCTCAACCGCAGCCTGGAACAGCGTCCCAACAAACGTCCGGTGATGTCCGACTTGCGCGAGTCCGGCGCCATCGAACAGGACGCCGACCTGATCCTGTTCATCTACCGCGATGAAGTCTATAACCCGGATACGCCTGACAAAGGCAAGGCCGAAATTATCGTCGGCAAGCAGCGTAACGGCCCGATTGGCAAGGTGGAACTCACCTTCCGCGGCGAGTACACCCGTTTTGAGAACTATGCTTCTGCGCAATATTGAACCCAATCATCACTAAATTC
>CAZSIO010000159.1:0-3096 GCA_964606865.1 uncultured Sideroxydans sp. | reverse complement strand
TCGAGGGCGACACGCATTCCAGCTTCCGCCTCATCCGCGCCTTCAAGAACCGCTTCGGTGCGGTGAACGAGTTGGGCGTGTTCGCCATGACCGAGAAGGGCTTGCGTGAAGTCAGCAATCCGTCCGCGCTGTTCCTGTCGCAGCACGGCGCACAAGTGCCCGGCTCGTGCGTGATGGTGACGCAGGAAGGCACGCGCCCCTTGCTGGTGGAGATTCAGGCCTTGCTCGACGATGCACATTCGCCCACCCCGCGCCGCCTGTCGTTGGGGCTGGAACAGAATCGCCTTGCCATGCTGCTGGCGGTGTTGCATCGCCACGCCGGCATCGCCTGCTTCGACCAGGATGTGTTCATCAATGCCGTGGGCGGCGTGAAGATCACCGAACCGGGCGCCGACCTTGCCGTGCTGCTCGCCATCGTTTCCTCCCTCAAGAACAAACCGCTGCCTGAAAAGATGGTGGTGTTCGGCGAGGTCGGGCTGGCGGGCGAAGTGCGCCCGGTACAGCGCGGCCAGGAGCGTTTGAAAGAAGCCGCCAAACTCGGTTTCACCCATGCCATCATCCCCAAGGCCAATTCCCCCAAACACAAGATTGAGGGCATGGAGATTATCGCGGTGGAGCGCGTGGAAGACGCGGTTGGGAAGATGCGGTAAACCACGCTGTAGCCTATTTCGGTGCTTTCTTCATTTGATGCCAGCGCAAACACCATGACACACAAGATCGATGCAATCAAAACAGCGATGCTGGCCGCACAAAAGATGGGCGACCATCTGAAGGAATATGATCTGGCGCAGGCCGGGCTTCGCCTGAATCCGGGCGACGAGTTCTTCCAGTATTGTTCTGTGCTGGCGCTGTCCCGTTGCAATGCCAAGCAACGTGCGCTGGACAACTTTTATTCCTACAAGCTGCATCACAGCAGCAACGAATATGTGCGCGCACTCGAACCGCGCATCCTGAAAGATCTCGCCTTCCTTGAGGTTAATCCCGCCAAGGCGGAACCGTTCGCCGATCTGGATCGGGAACGTTTCCGCGCTGCTGCTGTAACTTACCAAAAGGCCTTCTACGACGCGGGCGGGCATTATTCTGCGATCAATGCGGCCACCCTGTACCTGTTTGCCGGTTCGCCCGAGATTTCCAGAGAGTTGGCGCGAGTTGCCATCGGAATCGCCCGCAGTGACAAGGGACTTCCCTTTTTTCCGCTCGCGACACAGGCCGAGGCATATTTGTTGCTGGAAAAGCTGCCCGAGGCACGTGCAGCGGTACGTGAAGCCGCCCGTCACCATGACAAGAACCTGCTGACCCGCGCCAGAACTTATTACCAGCTCAAGCTGATCTGCCACTTTCTGCAGATCGATCCCGAGATTGTTGCGCCGCTGTTGCCGGAAACCGTGATTCATTATTGCGGCCATATCTTTGACCAGCACCGGCCACTCAGCCTGCAGGACGAAGTGGTGCTGGTGGAGCGGATCGAGAAGGTCGTCGTCGAAAATCACTGTGCCATTGCCTACGGTTCGCTCGCCGCCGGGTCGGATATACTTTTCGCTGAAACAATCCTCAAGCAGGGGGGTGAGCTGAATGTCTGGCTACCCTTCGCGGCGGATGCGTACTGCGACATACTGGTGCGGCCCGCCGGCGAGCAGTGGGCGGAGCGTTTTCATCGCTGTCTGGCACAGGCCAATACTGTCTCGTTTGCGACCGAATCCGATTTTCTCGGAGAGGACACATTGTTCAAGTACTGCGCGGATGTCGCGATGGGTATGGCGGTCATGCGTGCCAGTTCGCTGCATTCCAGGGTGATGCAGTTGGCCGTATGGGATCAAGTGATGTCGGACCGGGAATGGAGCACCTGCGCCAACATCAGCAAATGGAAAACATTGGGACATCACTCCGTGATCATCGAAAGTCCCGTGCGCCTGCCGCAAGCGGTGGTGCGCAGCTTCGGTCGGCAACACCCGGCGCAGCGGCGCGAGCCACATGCCATCCTGTTTTCGGATGTGCGCGGTTTCAGCAAACTGAACGACAGCGGCGTGGTCTGGTACTTCAACGAACTGCACCCCGTTCTGGCCCGTGTCATTGACGGCTTTCGCTCCAATGTCCAACACGTGGATACCTGGGGCGACGCGATCTTCCTGGTGGCGAACAAGGCCTCGGTGGCGGCCCGTATTGCTGCCGCGCTAAACGATGCGATCAACACGATCGACCAGTCGCTGCTCGGACTGGAGCAACCCTTGATGATGCGCATCGGCCTGCACTACGGTCCTGTGTATAAACTTTATGACCACCTCGCACAATGCGCCACCTATGCCAGCACCGACGTTACCAAGACCGCGCGCATCGAGCCGGTTACTCCGCCCGGTGAAATATTCGGTACCGAACCGTTTGTCGCCATGCTGGAACTGGAAGGCGAGGGCTGGGCGCGATTCGAATATGCCGGCACCATCCCCAGTGCCAAGGGATTTGGCAGCTTCCGCATGTTCCACGTCAGTCCAAGAGACCAGCAAACCGCATGGCTCTGTTCTCTCAACGGTCCTGAACTGGCGCCACAGGAGATTGCGGCGGAGAAGATGCGGTGAGAGCGGACACCTGGCAAACGTTGCAACCGCAGGTGGTCTGGGCACATTTCGCCACGCTGTGCGCGATCCCTCGCGCTTCGTTGCATGAGGCAGCGCTGCGCGAACATCTGGTTGAATGGGCGCAGGCGCGCGGCATCGCTGCCAAGGTGGATGGCGCAGGCAATCTGATCCTGAAAAAACCCGCCAGCCCGGGTTGCGAATCCTTGCCCGGCGTGATCCTGCAAGGCCATCTCGATATGGTGTGCCAGGCCAACACCGGCACCGCGCATGATTTCGGGCGCGACCCGATCAATGCGGTCGTGCGCGACGGCTGGGTGGTGGCAGACGACACCACGCTGGGCGCGGACAACGGCATCGGCGTCGCGCTGGCGCTGGCCGCGCTCGAACAGCCGGACTTGATCCATCCGCCGCTGGAAGTGTTGCTCACCGTGAACGAGGAATCGGGCATGGACGGCGCGCGCGGACTGGCACCCGGCAGCCTGCAAGGCGCAACCCTGATCAACCTGGATACCGAAGAGTGGGGGCA
>CAZSIO010000158.1:0-3098 GCA_964606865.1 uncultured Sideroxydans sp. | reverse complement strand
TGCAAAAATTCGTTCAGCGCAGCATCGCCGCAATCAAATCCGTTGCGGTTGTGCTGTTTGCCGAGCAGTTGGATGACAAACACGTTTATTTGCGCGCCATGAGTTTGCGCAATGCGGCTTTGGGTTTGGGTGGTTTTTCCACGGACGAAGCGAATGCCTCGAAGTCGCGCTGGGTGAGCATAAGCGTGTCGTAGTCGGACACGACGCGGCGCGCGGCCTCGTATGCGTTTTGCAGCATGAAGGCAGATACGGTCGTCCCCATCAACGCGGCGGCGCGTTCGATCATGGCCTTGGCATCGGCGCTGGTGCGCAAATTGATGCGCGACGATTCATTGCTTGTGATGGCTGACATGGCTGTTACTCCCGAGTTACCGATGCGGAAATTGTACGTCAGATTTACGCACATGGTGAATTCAGCGTTGTGGCACAACATCCTCTCTCAAATCCACCCACCCCCTTTTCAAAAGGGGGCTGCTTTGTTGAATCCGGGCCGTAGCGCCCTGCTGCACGGATATAATCGCGCGCCATGATCTGCCGCCCCCACTGCGCCGCCTGCTGCATTGCGCCCTCCATCACCTCGCCGCTGCCGGGCATGACCGATGGCAAACCCGCCGGTGTGGCGTGCGTACAACTCGACGAGGAATTGCGCTGCAAGGTGTTCGGTCTGCCGCAACGGCCCACGTTTTGTGCGGGATTGCAGCCTTCGGCGGAAATGTGCGGCGAGTCGCGTGAGCACGCGCTGCTTTGGCTCACGCAATTGGAACAAGCGACGCGCCCGCTATAATTCAACCCGGATAATCCATTTGCGAGTCGGAGCCCGACCCATCGGGCGATGACTGAAAGCGTTCCCACAAGGATTCCGTGGTTCCATTGAACAATCCGGATTGAACATATGCCCGATACTTTTTCTATGCCGGCTTTACTTGAAGATGACTCCCTGCACCAGCTTGCGGGCGAGGGCGCTTTCAGACGCGGGGAAAAATATGCACAGGAGAATCGCGCAAGTGTGGATGAAATTTCTGCCCGCCAAATTACCGGGCAAGTGCGCGGCAGTGCCCGCTATACAGTTACGCTGCTTCTTAACCGCAAGCGTCTGTCCGGCGATTGCAATTGCCCTGCCGCTGCGGAAGGCGATTTCTGCAAACATCAGGTGGCGCTGGCCATCACCGCGCGTGGGAGTCAAAATCTGGAAACTCATTCGCAGGTTGATGATCTGCGCGCATTCTTGCTTGCCCAATCACCGGAGGTGCTGGCGGACAAATTGCTGTCATTCGCCCTTGAATATCGCGAGGTTGAAAAGGACTTGCAGTTCTGGTTCAAGAGCACCAGCGCCAGCACGGGTGCGGATCTTAACAAAGTGATCGGCACGTTGTTGCGCGGCGGCGGATTTATCGATTATCGCAAGAGTTTCGAGTATGCGCGGCGTGTGGATCAGTCGGTTGAGTTGCTGCGCGGCTTGCTGAAAAGCAAGCCTGCCGAATGCGCGGGAGCGGCGGAATACGCGCTGTTGCGGCTGTTCAAGACGCTGGAGCAAAGCGACGATTCTTCTGGCGCGATCAGCGGCGCGATGCATGATCTGGTAAAGATTCATCACAAAGCGCTTTCTGCACACGTCCCGGATAAGAAATATGGTCAGCAGTTTTTCAAATTGATGCGGGCCGACGGCTGGCATTTCTTCGATGCGAAAGTCTATCGCCCGCTGCTGGGCGATGCGGCTTGGGCCGAGTATGGCCGTCTGGTGCAGTCAGCGTTTCATAAATTGCCCGAGAAGCCACCCAAAAAATCCGAATGGATTATCACCCGCGATGATATTGAGCGCGGCCAACTGAAGTCCATGCTGGAAACTTGGTATGCGCTAAACGACGACCGCGAGGCGCTGCTTGCCCTGAAAATCAGGGAACTGCAATCGCCATATGACTACAGCAGACTCATTCAGCTGTTTGCCGATTATGGCCGCCACCGTGAATCCCTCTTGTGGGCAGAGAAAGCCCATCAGCTATTCCCGGACGACGCCGCTTTTTATCAAGCATTGATTGCTGGCTACCGCCACGATGGTCTGGATGAGGAAGCCAACGCAATGCTGTGGCAGTGGTTTGAGAGATGGCCAAGCGCGGATCACTTCTTCGAGCTGATGAAACATGCCGTCAAGCAGGCGACAGAATGGCGTGCACGCGCTTTTGCCTATCTGGAGCAGCTTGAACAAAACGATTTGGCGGTGGCACGCAAGCGCAATCCGCACGCCATGAAAAATGTTACAACGCGCGCAGATATTCTGTTGCGCGAGAAAAATGTAGCGGAGGCCGTGGCAATTGCGCGCGGTGCAGTAATCAGCCAATACCTCATTACCACGCTGGCAGACAAGGCGCGCAAAGAATTCCCGGACGTAAGCAGCCGGATTTATCGCAACGAGGTGGACGACTTGCTGCGCATCGGCGGGAATCGCAATTACGAACTTGCGCTGGATTACCTCAATAAACTTTTGCCACTGTTGGCAGATTCGGAGCGCTTCGCTTACTTGAACGATCTGCGCATCCGCTTCAAAGCCAAGCGCAATTTCATCAAGCTGATCGCAGCACTCTGAAGGGGCTCGCTCGCTTCCTAACGCCGCCGCAAACAGGCTGGCCAGCGCACTGCCTCTTTAAGGCTGTGACCTGACCCAGCCCATAAACTCCCTGCGGGTCTTCTCGTCAGCCTGTGTCCACCAGTATTGCAGCATCTGCTGCGAGTTAACGCCTGCACTTTTATTGCCACGCTCGCTCTCGGTTGCAGCGGTTGACAGAGCTACCGATGTCGCGCCGGGTTTCCCCGCCGACACCGGTGCTGCGGTTTGCGCGGGTGCGCCTGTTTCCGCCAAAGATGCGCCACTGCCCGTTGCGGTGACGGCCTCACCTGTAATGTCTTGCTCCTGATTTCCGCTGAACAAGCGGGACACAAAACTTTCTTCTTCCCAATTCGTGTTCACTACCTGGTAACTGACTGGACCATTGTCACTGCGGGAAATTTTTACTGCCGGGTTCTTGGCGAAAGTTTTGGGGTTTTTGATCACCTTGCCTTCTGCCGGGCTAAGCACGTAGTGATGATCACCATCAACCGTTATC
>CAZSIO010000157.1:0-3118 GCA_964606865.1 uncultured Sideroxydans sp. | reverse complement strand
CCGTCGGCAGCACCTGCTGCCAGCCCAGCGCGCGCGCGGCGGCGGCGATGCGCGGATGCGGCACGAACAGCGGCAACCGTTTCAGCTCCGTAGCGCGTTCACCCAGCGCAGCATCGAGATGCGCCAGCGCCTCGCTGCTGGTCAGTGTGATCGCATCAGGTTTGGCTGCGCGCAAGCCCTCCATATCCAGCACCGCCTGGCTGCGCCGGTAACAGGCGACATACTCGACCTCGGCACCGCGCATCTTGAGCGTATCGCCCAGCAACTCGCGTCCGCCGTCACCACGCAGGATGGCAATGCGCCAACCGGAGACTTGCTGCAATTCTGGCAACGCCAGCAACGCCTCGCTATCGAAACGATCGCGCGGCGCCAGCACGGACGCCACCCCGAGCGCGCGCAATGCGCGCGCGCTGCCCTGACCGACGGCGGCGACACGCACCCCGTGCGGCACTGAGCGCAATGCCTGCATGCCGTAATGCACGGCGTTGGGGCTGATGAAAATGAGCAATTGAAATTGTGCCGCGCGTTGCGCGAAGTCGCGCAACGCGGAGGGGTCCGGCGCGGGTCCGATCTCCAGCAAGGGGAAAAGCAGCGCCGTTCCGCCCAGCGCTTCGATGCATGCGGCCAATCCGGTTGCCTGGTCACGCGGGCGCGTGACGACGATGTGCAGACCGGCAAGCGGCTTGTCAGCCATTCAGTGCCGCGAGGATCTCGCCCGCGCCCTGCCGCAACAGGTTTTGCGCGACGGCATCGCCCAGTGCTTCCGGATCGCCCGCCGCGGTGCTCATCTCGGCGCGCAACAAGCGGCTGCCGTCGGGCGTGGCGACGAAACCGCGCAGGCGCAGTGTGCCGTTCTGCATCTCGGCGAAACCGCCCAGCGGTACCTGGCAACTGCCGGCCAGCGCGCGGCTCATGGCGCGCTCCGCCAGCACGCAGGTCGCGGTATCGGCATGGTGCAACGGCGCCAGCAGCGCCTTGAGGTCAGCGCGGTCGGCGCGCGTCTCGATGCCGAGCGCGCCCTGCCCCACGGCGGGCAGACTGTCTTCGCTGGAGAGGATGGCGCGGATGCGTTGCCCCAGGCCGAGGCGTTTCAGCCCGGCGGCGGCCAGAATGATCGCGGCATATTGCCCCTCGTCCAGCTTGCGCAGCCGGGTCTGCACGTTGCCGCGCAGCGGTTCGATCTTGAGATGCGGGAAGCGCGCGCGCAACTGGCTCTCGCGGCGCAAACTGGAAGTGCCGACCACGCTTCCCGCAGGCAATGCCTGCAGATCATCGAAATCATTGGAAACGAAGGCGTCGCGCGGGTCTTCGCGTTCGGCGATGCAGGCCAGGGCGAACCCGGATGGCAGATGCATCGGCACGTCCTTCAGCGAATGCACCGCGATGTCGGCGCTGCCATTCTCCAGCGCGGTCTCCAGCTCTTTCACGAACAAGCCCTTGCCGCCGATCTTGGACAGCGTGACATCGAGAATCTGGTCGCCCTGCGTGGTCATGCCGAGAATTTCGACCTCGGTTTGCGGGTATAATGCGCGCAGCCTGTCGCGGATGTGTTCCGCCTGCCATATAGCCAGCGCGCTTTCGCGCGAGGCGATGACCAGTCGGGAAGGCGGGGTGAACGTAGCTTGAATCATCGTGATTTCCTAGTGTTTTTTTAATCAAAAGCGCGGCGCATTCTAGCAGGAGCGCCGCGTTTTTGCGCCGACGACGTTAAACATGAAAACCAACCTGATCGCCGTATCAACTTCCATTTCGAGCAAGGACGCGCCGTTGCGCGAAGATATCCGTTTGCTCGGCCGCATCCTTGGAGACACCCTGCGCGAGCAGGAAGGCGAGGCGACCTATGCGCTGATCGAAAACATCCGCCGCGCGGCGGTGGGCTTCCGCAAAACCCAGGACGAACGCGACGGCGAGAAGCTGGAACAGATGCTGGATGCCCTGTCGCCGGAAGAGACCCTGCTGGTGGTGCGCGCCTTCAGTTATTTCTCGCAACTCTCCAACATCGCCGAAGACCTGCACCACAACCGCCGCCGCCGCGCCCACCTGAAAGCCGGCTCCAAACCGCAGGAAGGCAGCCTGCAGCGCGTGCTGCAAAATGCCGAAGCGCAAAAGGTGGCACAAACGGCAATGCAGGCATTCTTCGACAAGGCATTGATCTCGCCGGTGCTCACCGCGCACCCGACCGAAGTGCAGCGCAAGAGCATTCTCAACTGCCAGCTCATCATTTCCAGTTTGCTGGCCGACCGCGACCGCCTCGACATGACCCCGGAAGAACTGGAAGAAAACGAGGAAACGCTGCGCCGTTTCGTCCTCATCCTGTGGAGCACGCGCATGCTGCGCACCACCAAGCTGTCGGTACAGGACGAGGTGAACAACGGCCTGTCGTTCTACGATTACACCTTCCTGCGCGAGATCCCCAAGCTGTACGGCGACATCGAGAAGCAACTGGAAAAACATTTCGGCGAACCCATCGAATTGCCTCCTTTCCTGCGTGTCGGCAGCTGGATCGGCGGCGACCGCGACGGCAATCCTTTTGTCACGCATGAAGTGATGCTGGATGCGGCACAGCGCCACTCTGCCACCGCGCTCGACTACTACCTGTCCGAAACCAATCTGCTCAGCGCGCGACTCAGTCTGTCCAGCCGTCTGGTCGATATCAGCCCCGAACTGGCCGCCTTTGCCGAATATTCGCCGGACAAGGCGGCCAGCCGCGAGGACGAGCCTTACCGGCGCGCACTGATCGGCATCTACGCGCGCCTGGTGGCGACCAGCGAGCACCTCGGCCATCGCGTGCAGCACCTGCGCGCCATCAGCAAGGAAGTGCAACCCTACACCAGCGCGCAGGAGTTCATCGCCGAACTCGACATCGTTATCCATTCGCTGCAACGGCACGGCGCGCTCTATCTGGCACGCGGGCGCATGCGCGAACTGCGCCGCGCCGCCGAAGTGTTCGGCTTTCATCTGGCGCCGCTGGACATGCGCCAGCACAGCGGCGTGCATGAACAGGTGGTCGGCGAATTGCTGGCAAAAGCCGGTCTTGCCGGCTATGCGCAACAGGATGAAAGCGCGCGCCGCAGCACCCTGCTCGCCGCCTTGCAGGCGGGCAAGTTGCTGTCGCCGG
>CAZSIO010000156.1:0-3132 GCA_964606865.1 uncultured Sideroxydans sp. | reverse complement strand
CGCGCCGCACACGGCGGCTTTGAACTGCTGGCCGTGGTGCAGACCGAAGTGGCGGAAGATTTCCCGGTGCATCTGCGCGCGCTGACCGGGCCGCGCCTGGAATTTGAACCTCTGCCCTACCCCCTGCCGTGAATCTGCCCGCCGTCCTGATTGGCAGCGACTGGCTGTGGCTGGCCAATCTGGGCTTTGCCTATTTTCTGTACCGCGCGCTGCGCAGTGCACCCTGGCGCACCGTGCTGGCTAACCGCCAGATGGTGAACGCGCTGGTCGCGCTGACTATCGGCGCGTTCATCTTCTGGCAATTCAACGCCGGCATCCGCCCCGGTTTCAATTTCCACATCCTCGGCGCAACCCTGTTCGTGCTGCTGTTCGGCTGGCAAGTGGCCGCCGCCGCGATCTCGCTGTTGATGGCGGCCACCTGGTTCAGGATGGATCTCGACTGGGTCGCACTGGGACTCAACGGCGTACTGATGATTGTGATTCCGGTGCTGTTCAGCGAGTGGCTGTTGCGCTTCAGCCAACGCAACCTGCCGAAGAATCTTTTTCTGTTCGTACTGTGGAACGGTTTCGTCTGCGCCGGACTGGCGGTACTGCTGAATGTGATCGCCACCACGCTGCTGCTGCTCGCCTTGAGCCATTACACCTGGGACCAGATCGCGCGCCACTATCTGATCTTCTCGCCGGTGATCGTGCTCACCGAGGCGTTCATGACCGGCATGCTGATCACCGCCTTCACCGTGTTCCAGCCGGAGGCGGTGCTGAATTTCAGCGATGCGGAATATCTGGACGGGAAGTAGTGAGGGCCGTTTGTGGGAGCGCGATTCATCGCGCGATGAATCGCGCTCCCACAGAGGGTGAGTTTCGGCCAACAGGCATCGCAGATTTCATCCCCGGGGGCAACAGTCCTGCCCTGCCCGTCAGCGCGGCTTGAACTCCAGCTCCAGCTTCATCTTGATGTGCGGCAGCCCCGCATCCATGAATGGCTTGCCGTGCGTGGCAAAGCCGAAGTTCTCGTAGAACGGCACCGCGTGCGTCTGCGCATCCACATCGACCGACTTGTAGCCGCGCGAACGCGCCTCGTTGAGCAACGCCTCCATGAGCGCCGTGCCGACTTTCTGCTTGCGCCATGCCGGCATCACGCAAATGCGGCCGATATGGCCGTTGGTCAGGATGCGCCCGCAACCGACGGCATCGCCGGAGAGGCTCAACGCCAGGGCATGACGGCACGTGGCATCGATCTCATCCCACTCCAGCTCCGCCGGCACGCCCTGTTCGCGGATGAACACCGCCTCGCGGATCGCGCGCAACAAGGGTTCGCCATCATGCCAACACACCAGACTGACCGTAAAAGGATTGCCCATTGCGACTCCTTTCTGTTCAAGCGACGATTTCGACAGCCGTGCCTGCTGCAACGCGATCGAACAACTCCAACAGCTCCGCATTGCGCATCCGGATGCAGCCGCGCGAACCCGGCCTGCCGAGTTCGGTTTCATCCGGCGTGCCGTGGACATAGATGTAGCGGCGCATGGTATCGCAACTGCCGCCGCGGTTGTAGCCTGATTCCTGCCCCGACAGCCACAGGATGCGGGTCAGGATCCAGTCGCGCCCCGGATGGCGCGCGCCGAGTTCCGGCGAATAAATTTCGCCGGTCGGACGGCGTTTGACGAACACCGTATTCAGTGGCTGCCCCGCGCCGATCTTGGCGCGGATGACATGGCGCCCGCGCGGGGTGCAAAAACTGCCGTTCTCCTCGCCCGCACCGTTCGCCCCGGTGGAGACGGGATAGGTTTGCAACAGAGTGCCATTGTCGTCGAACAGCGCCAGTGTCTGGCCCGGAATGTGGATGACGATCTTCATTGAATTTTCTGTTGCGCCCGCCGCATGGCAAAAAAATCACTCATCACTTTGCCGCACTCCTCCGCCAGCACACCGCCCTCGATGCGCGCGTGATGGTTCAGACTGATCGTGGCTCCCTCTTCCCCCGGGGGAGGGTTGGGGTGGGGCAAGTCACCGAACAGGTTGAACACGCTGCCCGCCGCACCGGTCTTGGGTTCTTTTGCGCCATAGACCACGCGCGCGATGCGTGCATGGAACATCGCGCCGACGCACATCACGCACGGTTCCAGCGTGACGAACAGCTCGCAGCCGACCAGGCGATAGTTGCCGATGCGCTGCGCGGCATCGCGCATCGCCATCATCTCGGCGTGCGCGGTGGGATCGTGGCGGGTAATCGGCGCATTGAAGCCGCGCCCGACGATCTCGCCGTCCTTCACCACCACCGCGCCCACCGGCACCTCGCCCGCCTGCGCGGCCAGATGCGCCTGTTCCAGTGCGGCGCGCATGTAGTCTTCGTCGTTCATCCGGGAATGCCGTTCGGGCCGAAATTGATGGGGCGGATTATACGACCCGCACCGATTCCCGCCGACACGTTAAAATCAGCCCGTCCCGATCATCAATACCAGACCATGTCCATACTTGCCCGCCACATCCGCGCCAACGTCCGCGCCGCACTCGACGAAGACATCGGAGCCCTCTCCCCTGCCCTCTCCCGCGAGCGGGAGAGGGGGACAGAGAATCGCGATGCGATGACATCCAACGGCGACCTGACCGCGCAACTGATCCCCGAACACAGTGTGGCGCAGGCCACGGTCATCACGCGCGAAACCATGGTGTTATGCGGCACGCTGTGGTTCGAGGAGTGTTTCAAAACGCTGAACCCGGAATGCAGCATCGTCTGGCAACTGGCGGAAGGCGAGCAGGCAGCCGCCGGGCAGACGCTGTGCACGATCGCAGGCCGCGCGCGCGCGCTGCTGTCGGCCGAGCGCCCGGCGCTGAATTTCTTGCAGACACTCTCGGCCACGGCCACGCTGACGCGGCGTTATGTCGAAGCAACACAGGGCACACAAGCGAAAATCATGGACACGCGCAAGACTTTGCCCGGCCTGCGCATGGCGCAGAAATATGCGGTGCGCGTGGGCGGCGGGCACAACCAGCGGATCGGCCTGTTCGACGGCGTGCTGATCAAGGAAAACCACATCGCGGCGGCGGGCGGCATCAGCCAGGTGATGGAACTTGCGTTCCGCATCACCCCGCCGCATATTCCGATTCAGATCGAGGTGGAAAACATGGCGG
>CAZSIO010000155.1:0-3148 GCA_964606865.1 uncultured Sideroxydans sp. | reverse complement strand
GCAAGTCCGGTTCTTAGGGGGGAGCGGTGCAGTAATGCGCTGTTCCTACCCGACCCGGGCAAGCAGATGGCGATCGATGCCGACCTGAACGCCGGGCTGATCGGCGAGGACGTGGCGCGCAAACGGCGCGCCGAAGTGGCGCAGGAAGCGGAGTTCTACGGCGCGATGGATGGTGCTTCCAAGTTCGTGCGCGGCGACGCGGTGGCCGGCATCATGATCATGCTGATCAATGTCGTCGGCGGGCTGGTGGTCGGTGTGCTGCAGCACGACCTCGATCTGGCGACCGCCGCCAAAAACTACACCCTGCTCACCATCGGCGACGGGCTGGTGGCGCAGATTCCGGCACTGGTGATCTCCACCGCCGCCGGCATGGTGGTCAGCCGCGTGGCGAGCGAGGACAACATCGGCCAGCAATTGGCGAAGCAGCTGGTTTCCAGTCCGCAGGTGATCATCCTGACGGCCGCCATCATCGGCCTGCTGGGGATGATTCCCGGCATGCCGCATTTCGCTTTTCTGCTGCTGGCCGCAGCGTTGGGCTGGTTCGCCTATTCTCTGCTGCGGCGCGCGCAGGCGGCGGTCGCGCAGGAACAGCAAGTCGAGGCGGTCACGGCGCCGGTGACGGAAGCGGCGGAAGCGAGCTGGGAAGATGTGGCACAGGTCGATGTGCTGGGGCTGGAAGTGGGCTACCGCCTGATCCCGCTGGTGGACAAGGCGCAGGACGGCGACCTGCTGCGGCGCATCAAGGGCATCCGCAAGAAATTCACGCAGGACATGGGCTTCCTGCCGCCGGCGGTGCATATTCGCGACAATCTGGATCTGCCGCCTTCCGCCTATCGCATCACGCTGAAGGGTGCCGAGATCGGCATGGCGGAAGCGCACGCGCAACAGTTGCTGGCGATCAATCCGGGCAATGTCAGCGGGACTGTGCCGGGCACACCGACCAAAGACCCGGCATTTGGTCTGCCCGCGATCTGGATCGATACCGCGCTGCGCGAGCAGGCGCAGGCGATGGGCTACACCGTGGTCGATGCGGGCACGGTGGTGGCAACGCATATGAGTCATCTGATCCAGCAGAACGCGGCGGAATTGCTCGGGCGGCAGGAATTGCAACAGCTGCTCGACCATCTGGGCAAGCTCGCGCCCAAGCTGGTCGAAGGCTTGATCCCCGATCTGCTGCCGCTGACCACGGTGCACAAGGTGCTGCAGAACCTGCTCGACGAAGGCATGCACATCCGCGACATGCGCACCATTCTGGAAACGTTGGCCGAACACGCGCCGAAGACGCAGGACGCCAGCGTGCTCACCGCGCTGGTGCGCGTCGCGCTCGGCCCCGCCATCGTGCAGCAGTTCTACCCGCAGGCGCAGGAGTTGCAGGTCATCGGCATGGACAAGGAATTGGAATACGTGCTGGGCCAGGCCTTGCAGGCGGGCGGCTCGGCGATCGAGCCGGGGCTTGCCAATACGCTGCTGAACGAAACGCGCGTCGCCACCGAAAAACAGGAACGGCTGGGCTTGCCCACCGTGCTGCTGGTGCCCGGCGGCATCCGCGATCTGCTGGCGCGCTTCCTCAAACGCGCGCTGCCGCAACTGAAGGTGATTTCGCAGGAAGAAGTACCCGGCTTCAAGACCATCCGGGTGACATCCATGGTGGGAGGTAGAGCATGAACGCACGAAAATTCATCGCGGCGAGTTCGCGCGAAGCGCTGCAACTGGTGCGCGCGGAACTGGGCGCGGAGGCGGTGATCCTGTCCAACCGCAAGTCGGCGGCCGGGGTCGAGATCGTGGCGATGGCCGGCAGCGAACTGGCGCACCTGAACGAGACGCGCATGGTGGCTCAGCACGCGGAACAGACGCGTTCCGCACCGCGCCAGCGCGCGGCTGCAAATCTGTCCGGGCGCGCCCTGGATCAGGCGGCCGCACTGGGTGCAAAAGTGGTCGCGGCGCAGGCGGAGCAGGCAGCACCGCCGCGTGTGGAAACGCCGCAAGCGAACCACGCAGCGCAGCAGCTGATGCATGAATTGCAGACCATGCACGACACGATGCAGGCGCAGATGGCCGGCATGGCCTGGAGCACCTTGCAGCAGCAGGATCCGCAGCGCAGCGGTCTGCTGCGCGATTTGGTCAATGCCGGTTTCAGTCCGGCGCTGTCGCGTTTGTTGCTGGACAAGATGCCGCCCGCTGCGGACATCTCGTGGGTGAAACGCATTCTGGCGCACAACCTGTGCGTGGCATCAAAGCGCGAGGATGTGGTGGCGCGCGGCGGCGTGTATGCGCTGGTCGGTCCCACCGGGGTCGGCAAAACCACGACCACCGCCAAGCTGGCGGCGCGCGCGGTGGTGCGCTACGGCGCGGACAAGGTGGCGCTGGTCACCACCGACAGTTACCGCGTCGGCGCCTTCGAGCAACTGCGCATCTACGCCAAAATTCTCGGCGTCAGCGTGCATGCGGTGCGCGATGCGCGCGATCTGCAACTGACCTTGTCCGGCCTCAAACACAAGCATCTGGTGCTGATCGATACCATGGGCGTCGGCCAGCGCGACAGCCGCGTGGCGGAACAGACGCAGATGTTCGACGCGGCCGGGGTCAAACGCCTGCTGCTGCTGAATGCGACCGCCGCCGGCGGGACACTGGATGATGTGGTGAAGATGTACGGCGGGGCGGGGGTGATCGGTTGCATCCCGACCAAACTGGATGAGGCGGTGCAACTCGGCACCGTGCTGGACGTGGTGGCGCGGCACAAGCTGGTGCTGCACTACATCGCCAGCGGCCAGCGCGTGCCGGAGGATCTGCACGAAGTGAATCTGGACTATCTGCTGCACCGCGCCTTCAAGGAGATTGGCAAACCGTCCGCCTTCGCCTTGCAGGATATGGAATTCCCGGCCTTCATGGCGGGGCTGACGAACGGCGCGGCGGCACGGGGGGAATATGCAATCTGATCGTCACGCCAACAGTTGTCTGATTGGCATTCCCTCACCTCAATCCTCTCCCATTGGGAGAGAAGGCAAACGCGAAAATCCTTCTCATCTCCCGGATCAGGCGGCGGGGTTGCGCAAGTTGCTGGCGCGCAGCAGCGCGCGGGTGATCACCGTGCTTGGCGCCCGCGATGGTCTGGGGGCGACCAGCCTGGTCACCAATCTGGCGGCGGTAT
>CAZSIO010000154.1:1294-3181 GCA_964606865.1 uncultured Sideroxydans sp. | reverse complement strand
CACACGCGGGCGAAGGAGGGCGTGTATGACGAGGACACCGTGCGCATCCCCAACTTCCCGGAATGGGATGACTGATCGGCATCAATCAGGCGATGGAGAAAGGGCAGCTCCGGCTGCCCTGTTCTTTTGTCGGACTGAAGTCCGACCCACGCAGAGCGGTGTGGATCGGGTTTGAACCCGACATGGCGGCCCGCCGCCGGTTTTGCATTTCCCTCCATCGTCGTTATAGTGCGCGTGCCTTCCGCGGAGGAGGTGCGATTCCGAACAGGAGAGGTCATGCAACCACAAGCACAGGAACACCCATTCGAGTTCACCGGCGAGGGCTGGGAATATTTCAGGATATGGATCGTCAATCTGCTGCTGACCATCCTCACGCTGGGCATCTACAGCGCCTGGGCCAAGGTGCGCCGGCTGCACTATTTCTACCGCAACACGCTTCTGGCCGGGGCGAGTTTTGAATACCACGGCACACCCATCGCGATTTTGAAGGGGCGCCTGATCGCGTTTGCCCTGTTCCTGGTCTATACCCTGGCGGGCACGCCAATCCGCTGCTCGGTATCCTGATCGCTTTTCTGATTGCCGCGGTGATGCCCTGGCTGATCGTGCGCTCGCTGCGTTTCAAGCTGTACAACAGCAGCTACCGCGGTTTGCGTTTCGGCTTTGCCGGCGGCGACGGCGCGGCTTACACGGTGTTCCTGCTGCTGCCGATCCTGACCGTGCTGACCCTGTACCTGCTGGCGCCGTTCACGCACTACAAGATCAAACAGTACCAGCACAACAACAGCCGCTTCGGCGACACCTTCTTCCGTTTCGACGCCACCGTCGGCGGTTTCTACAGCCTGTATCTGAAGGCGCTCGGCGTGCTGCTCGGCGCGGCAGCGATTGCCGGCCTCTTCAGCGCGCCAAAGATCGGCGCGAACGCCTTTGCCCTGCCCGACGGCAGCATCGTCATGCTGGACGAACTGGTGGCGCTGACGCGGGACGACAACGAGATCCTGGCGGTGCTGGCGCACGAGCGCGGCCATGTCGAGCAGCGCCACGCGCTGCGCATGGCGCTGCAAAGCTCGGCGGTCGGTCTGGTGATGACCTGGTACATGGGCGATATCAGCACCATTCTGGCAACGGTGCCGGCAATGGTGGTGCAGGCCAGTTATTCGCGCGACATGGAACGCGAATCCGACGAATACGCCGCGCGCACACTGCGCCTGAACGGCTTGTCGCCCTGCCTGCTGACCGACATGCTGGACAAGCTGGAAGCGTCCCATGCCGCCCGGCAGTCTGCCGCCAAGGCGGAAGGCGGCAGCGTGCTGGATTACCTCGCCAGCCATCCGCCGACGCAGGATCGCGCCGGCCGTCTGTGCCCCGCGCGATAAGGCGGTTGCGGTCGCGTGCTATCATCGCCCGCCATGAATACACCGACCGATTCCCTGCGCCGTTTCCTGTTTGAACACCTGCCTCTGCGCGGCGAGATCGTGCGTCTCGACCGTGTCTGGCTGAACGTGATCGAACGCCACGACTACCCCCAAATATTGCGCGACATGATGGGCGAGCTGTGCGCCGCCGCCGTGCTGCTGGCGGCCACGCTCAAGCTGAAAGGCTCTCTTGTGCTGCAGATCCACGGCAAGGGCGCGGTCAAATTGCTGGTGGTGGAATGCTCCGGTGATCTGGAACTGCGCGCCACCTCCAAGTGGGAGGGCGAACTGACACACGGCAGCCTGCAGGATCTGGTGGGAGACGGCCGCTTCGTCATCACCCTCGATCCCAAGGACGGCAACCAGGTCTATCAGGGCATCGTCGCGCTGGAAGGCGACAGCATCGCCGAGATATTGCAGAACTACATGACCCGCTCGGAACAACTGGAAACACGCCTGTGGCTGGCGGCGGACG
>CAZSIO010000154.1:0-1194 GCA_964606865.1 uncultured Sideroxydans sp. | reverse complement strand
CGGCGGACGAGGATGTGTGGGGCCGTGCCTCGCAGATCGCCGATACGCTCAAGCCGGAAGAATTGCTGACGCTGCCCGCCGGTGAATTGGTGCACCGTCTCTATCACGAAGAAGATATCCGCCTGTTCGAGGCGCAGCCGGTGGCATTTCGCTGCACCTGCTCGCGCGACAACGTGGCGCAGATGCTGCGCATGCTGGGCCGGGCAGAAGTGGATTCCATCCTCGAAGAGCGAGGCGATATCGAAGTGCACTGCGAGTTCTGCAACGAACGCTACGTGTTCGACCGCGTGGATGCCGACGCGGCGTTCGCCGACATCATGGCGATGGCAGTCGGCAAGACAGTGCACTGAAGTCGTATCAGGGAAACGCGGATTAAGTTCTCATGCCTGCTTACGCGGGAACGACATCATTCGTGCCGTACAATGGAGCCTGAAACGAATATTTTAAGGAGTTGCCATGACTTTACGAACAAGTGATGTGATGCCGATCAGCGAGGCGCGTACGCGGCTGACTGAGCTTGCCGATGAAGTGGTCGGCGAGGGCTCTGAAAAAGTGCTGACCAAGAACGGCTCAAGCTTTGTTGCCATCGTTGATGCTCGAAAACTGGACTACTACCATGCGCTTGAAGAAGAGCATGCAGGCTTGGTTTTGTTGGATGAAGCGGAAGCGGGATTGCGCCAGCTCCTTGCCGGTCAACGAGTGACATCAAATGAATTGACGCAGGCACTGTCAGACTAACGCGCCACCGATCCGTGCTCGGGTCGAAGCCGCCCCGAAATTCATCAACAACCTGAAAATCGCCCATCAATTTTTCCTGGAACAAGATGCCGATTCAGCCCCCGAACGCTATCGCAAGCTAAAAGCAGAACTGCGCGAAATGGTTGCTGTGTTGACCTGGTCGCCAGCCAGCGGTCACCCGGCACGTTTCTTCACCGCACGCTCAGCTCAGGCACGGTTAAGGACGCAAACCGTTCAATAACTCGCCGCACAGGCAGGCTTGCCGAATCTGCGCGAATACATCGTAAACCGCCACATCGTTTTGTATGCCCACTCCGAAGTCGAAGTAGTGCTGCTGGCGCTGAAACACCAGCGGCAACTGACTTACTTGGCTGGGGGTTGAAAATCAATCGAATACTCCCCCGTGAATTTAGACTTCGCCCATCCACAAGAAAGTGACTTTCATGTTACTGCTTG
>CAZSIO010000153.1:0-3209 GCA_964606865.1 uncultured Sideroxydans sp. | reverse complement strand
CGCAGGGCATGGTGGTCGCGCCGACGTTCTATCGCGACGAGGCGGGCGGCAAGAAACAATGGATCAATCCCGCCGACGTGGAGGTGGCCGTTGATGACAAGGGCCGCCCGACCGGCGCAAAGCTGAAGGCGGATGGCCTGCCCGTCGTCATCGGCGGCACCGAAAAGATGTCGAAGTCGAAGAACAATGGCGTTGATCCGCAAGCCATCATCGATGCCTACGGTGCCGACACCGCGCGCCTGTTCATGATGTTCGCCGCCCCGCCCGACCAGCAACTGGAATGGTCGGATGCGGGCGTGGAAGGCGCATTCCGTTTCCTGCGCCGGGTGTGGAATTTCGGCATGAAACTGCAGGGCAGCGACACCGCAGCTGAACCGTCGCCAGATCAGGCCGCGCGCTTTGAGCTGCACTCGGTGCTGAAACAGGCGAATTACGACATGGACCGGCACCAGTTCAACACCGTCGCGTCAGCCGCGATGAAAATGCTGAATGCGCTGGAGCGGCTGGACGGCGCATGCAGCCAGGTTGCGCGCGAAGGGTTTTCAATTTTGCTGCGCCTGCTTTCCCCGATCACCCCGCATATCGCGCAAACGCTGTGGAAGGAACTGGGATTGGGCGACGACATCCTCGCCGCGCCCTGGCCGCAAGTGGACGAAGCCGCGCTGGTGCAGGACGAGATCGAGCTGGTGATCCAGATCAACGGCAAGTTGCGCGGCAATCTGCGCGTGGCGAAAGACGCCGACAAGACCGCCATCGAACAGCTCGCGCTGGCGCACGAAGCGGTGCTGAAACAACTCGGCGGCGGCACGGCAAAACGCGTGATCGTAGTGCCGGGACGGCTGGTGAATGTGGTGATCTGATGATGAATCTGACCCGCGCGCTGCTGCTTCTAACCGTCTTGACCCTGACCGCGTGCGGTTTCCACCTGCGCGGCAGCACACCGCAGGACGTGCAGTTCGCGTTCAAGTCGCTGTATCTGAAAGCACCGGGGGAAACGCCATTCGTCACCGACCTGCGCCGCGCGCTGGACGCCAACGGGGTCGTGCTGACCGCCGTTCCCGAGCAAGCAGAACTGGTGCTGGAGGTGCTGTCGGAACAAACCAGCAAACACATCCTGTCGCTCTCCGGCAGCGGCCGGGTGCGCGAGTACGAGTTGCGCTACCGGATCTCGCTGCATGCCTATGATGTCCAGCGCATCGAGTGGCTGCCCGCCGATGATGTGCAGCTGACCCGCCTGCTCACCTTCGACGACGAGCAACTGCTGGCAAAAGAGCAGGAGGAGGCGCAGCTGTACAAGGACATGCGCGCCGATGCGGTGGCGCAGACGGTGCGCCGCCTGGGTCGCGCCAAACCGAGGGAATAGGACGATGCGCATCAGCAGCGAAGACTTGCCGCGCCAACTGGCCAAGGGTCTGGCGCCGCTGTACGTGATCCACGGCGAGGCGATGCTGCTCGCCATTGAGGCGGCGGATGCGATCCGTGCCGCCGCACGCGCGGCCGACTATACCGAGCGCGAGGTCTTCATCGCCGAGCAACATTTCAAGTGGGCGGAACTGAAGAACAGCGCACAGAGCCTGTCATTGTTCGCCACGCGCAAGGTGATCGACCTGCGCCTCCCTTCGGGCAAACCCGGGGTGGAGGGTGCGCAGGCCCTGCAGCAACATTGTGAAAATCTGCCGCCCGATACCATTACCCTGATTTCGCTGCCCAAGCTGGAGCCCGCCGCCTACAAGAGCAAATGGTTCGGCGCGCTCGAGCAGAACGGGGTGGCGGTCAGTGCGGACGAGGTCCCGCTGGCCGCCTTGCCGAACTGGATCGCCAACCGTCTGCAACGCCAGCAGCAAAGCACCGACAAGGAGACGCTGGCCTTCCTCGCCCAGCGCGTGGAAGGCAACCTGCTCGCAGCCCTGCAGGAAATCCAGAAACTCGCCCTGCTGTTCCCGCCGGGCGCGCTCACGTTCGAGCAGGTGAGCGGCGCGGTGATGGACGTGGCGCGCTACGATGTGTTCAAGCTGTCGGCGGCGATGCTGGGCGGCGATGCGGCGCGTTTCGCCCATATCCTCGAGGGCTTGCGCGCCGAAGGCACGGCCACCGTGCTGATCCTGTGGTCGCTGGCGGATGATCTTCGTCTGTTGGCCAAAACCGCACGGGCATTGCAGCAGAGCGGCAATCTGGACCATGCGCTGCGCGAGGCGCGCGTCTGGGGCATGAAAAAACCGCTGGTGGAGCGCGCCGTGCGCCGTTTCAGCCCCGCCTTTGCGGAGCGCGCCCTGCAGCGTGCGGCGCAGATCGACCGCCTGATCAAAGGGCTGCGCCAGGGCGACGTGTGGGATGAGTTGTTGCAACTCGGGTTGCGCTGCGCACGGGCGGGAGCGCGATGAGCGAAGTGTTGATCGTCATCACCACCCTGCCGGATCGCGCCAGCGGGGAACGCATTGCGGAAGCGCTGGTCGCAGCGGGGGTTGCCGCCTGTGTGAACATTCTGGGCGAATGCACTTCGCTTTATACGTGGCAGGGTAAAATTGAACGCTCGAGCGAGGTGCCGTTGCTGATCAAGACCACACGCAGCGCCTACCCGCAACTGGAGCACAGACTGCGCGAGTTGCACCCATATGAATTGCCGGAGATCATCGCGCTGCCGGTCGCAGCCGGACTGCCGGATTATTTGAATTGGGTCGTACGGGAAACTGCGGCGACCGAAGTAACTGAAGTCTCTAAAAGCAATTAGCCACAGAGACCACAGAGAAAGTCATTGGTATTTCAAACCTTGCAGATGAATCTGAGAAATGTAAGGAGACCACCAATTTCTCTGTGTGCTCTGTGATCTCTGTGGCTAAAAGGAAGTTTCTGAAAGATTGTCGGGCTCAAGCCCGACCTACCCTGCACCAGAACCAAAGGATCCCGATAATGCATCGTATGTTGTTGCTCGCCCTGCTCTGCCTCGCGCCGCTGGCGCAGGCCGATCTGCTTTCGTTCGGCAGCAAGCCCAAATTCCTGCCGCCCGACCAGGCATTCGTCCTGAAAGTCGAAGCCGCCGACAGTCACACCTTGCGCGCTTACTTTTCCATCACGCCCGGTTACTACCTGTACCGCGACAAGACGACTTTCAGCATCGCTGGTGACACGGCAAAAATTGCGCGCGTGACCCTGCCTGCGGGCGAAACCAAGAACGATCCCAATTTTGGTGTGCTGCAAGTATTCCATGATTC
>CAZSIO010000152.1:0-3214 GCA_964606865.1 uncultured Sideroxydans sp. | reverse complement strand
AATTGCTCAGATTCAAAAACCTTCGTTCAGACTCATTTCTGAATTGGAAAATACTTTTTCACACTGCCGGGGAAAGCAAAAGCAGCGTCTTAAAACCAGATCAGCCGGCAAATAAAACAGCGCGCACCGCCAGACAGCAGTACGCGCCCAAGCTTCGGCACTCGTCCATGAAATCAAAAACCAGGAGGCTTTCAGATCAGCCAAAACGTCCGGTGATGTAATCCTCTGTCTCTTTTTGTTTCGGATTGGTGAATATTTCCGTGGTATCACCGAACTCTACAAGCTTGCCCAAATACATGTAGGCGGTGAAATCCGAGACCCGCGCGGCCTGTTGCATGTTGTGCGTCACAATGAGGATGGTGACTTTTTGCTTGAGCTCGGTAACCAGTTCTTCGATGCTGGCGGTTGCGATCGGGTCCAGCGCCGAGGTGGGCTCGTCAAACAGTACGATCTCCGGATCGATGGCCAATGCTCGCGCAATGCACAGGCGCTGCTGCTGGCCACCCGACAGATTGAATGCCAGATTATCCAGCCTGTCCTTCACCTCGTTCCACAACGCGGCTCCGCGCAATGCCTCTTCGACCTTGTCGCTCAAATCGTTTTTGTTGCGCATACCGCGGATTTTCAATCCGTAGGCGACATTCTCGAAGATCGATTTTGGAAACGGATTCGGTTTCTGAAACACCATGCTGATGCGCATGCGCACTTCCATCGGGTCGACGTGGCGCGAAACAATGTTGGTGTTGTCCGGATGCAGGATGATCTCCCCGCCGTAGCGATTGTTCGGGTAGAGGTCATGCATCCGGTTGAAGCAGCGCAAAAATGTCGATTTCCCGCAGCCGGAAGGCCCGATCAGCGCCGTCACCTGCTTTTCAGCGATCGGCATATTGATGTCTTTCAGCGCCTGCACCTTGTCGTAGTAAAAGTCCAGATTCTTGACCTCCGCCTTGATTGGGGGCGTAACCTGGCTCTTTGTTTGCTCAGCTATGGGCATTTCTTGGCTCCTACCATTTGATGTTTTTTCTAATCTTGTATCGCAGATAAATCGCCAGCGCATTCATCGCCAAGGTCAGGACAATGATCACCACCCCGGTTGCGGCAGCATTGATCAGGAACGCCTCCTGGGGACGCGACACCCAGTTGAACATCTGGATCGGCAACACCGTGAAGGGCGAAAACAGCCAGTCGAACAGGCCCGCAACCGGCTCACCCGGATCCCCGCTAAACGGCACCGGCGGCAGGAAGGCGATGAACGTCAGCGCGCCGATGGTGATGATGGGCGCTGTTTCACCGATCGCGCGCGACATGCCAATGATGACACCGGTCAGAATGCCGCCCTTGGAGTAGGGAATCACATGATCGGAAATCATCTGCCAGCGCGTGGTGCCGAGCGCATAAGCCGCTTCGCGTATCTCACGCGGAATCGTACGCAACGACTCCCGAGTGGCAACAATGACGATGGGCAGGATCAGCAGCCCCAGCGTCAGTCCGGCGGTCAGAATGCTTTGGCCGAGATCCAGCTGATAGACAAACAGACCGAGCGCCAACAAACCGTAAATGATCGATGGCACCCCCGCCAGATTGCTGACGTTGATTTCGATGATCGCCGTCAACAGATTCTTGGGCGCGTATTCTTCAAGATAGACTGCCGCAGCGACCCCCATCGGCACGGCCACTGTCACCGTGACCAACATCACCAGCACCGTCCCCACCCAAGCCGACAGAATACCGGCCTGCGCCGCATGGCGCGATGGAAATGAAGTGAAGAAGTCATAGTTCAGGCGTTCCAGTCCATCGATCAACAGATTGGCGAACAGGCCCAGCAGGGTGACCACTGCGACCATCAGGCACAGCAGACCGATCAGGGAAAACACGTGGTCGTTGAACTTCAGTCGTTTGATCAGCGAACGCAGCTGCTGCGCCTTCAATTGTTCCGGCATATCAATAGACCTCGCGGAAGCGTTGGCGCACCATGTGCCCAAGGATGTTGAAGGCAAGCGTCATCAGGAATAGCACCAGCCCGACCGCAAAGATGCTCTGGTAACCCACCGAACCGTGCGGCAGATCGCCGAGTGCGACCTGCACGATATAAGCCGTGATCGTCGCCGCCGCCTCGGTCGGATCGAACGTGAAATTCGGCTGTTGACCGGCGGCGATGGCCACCACCATCGTTTCGCCAATCGCGCGAGACATGCCCAGAATATAGGCGGCGATGATGCCGGATATGGCTGCGGGGGTCACCACACGGACAGAAGTCTGGAACCGCGTTGCGCCCATCGCGTAGGAACCTTCACGCATCTGCATGGGCACGGCGCGCATTGCATCCTCCGACAGGGAGGAAACATAGGGGATGATCATGATGCCGATCACGATACCCGGCCCCAACATATTAAATCCCGGTAATTCGGGCATGACGACCTGCAACATGGGGGTGACGACCAACAGCGCGAAATAACCGAACACCACAGTCGGCACGCTGGCCAACAGCTCCAGGAACGGCTTGACCACTTCGCGCACCTTGTGCGGCGCGAATTCGGATAGATAGATGGCGATGATGCTGCCGATCGGAATGGCAACCAGCAGGGCGACCATCGAGGTGACCAGCGTGCCCGTCACCAGCGGCAGCACCCCATATTGCGGATTTTCAAACAACGGAGACCAATGCGTGCTGGTCAAGAACTCAACGATCGAGACCTCCTTGAAAAACACCAGCGATTCGTAGAACAGAATGAAAACGATCGCCAGCGTGATCGCCACGGCCGAAAAAGCCGCGAGGAACATGATGGTTTCGATCAATTTTTCACGCCGATGCACCCAGGGATTCCGGATGAAACGTTTGCTTACCGTTGGGGAGTCCATCACATCGTCAACCATTTATTTATTCAGGGGGCCATTTTAGCAGGTGAATATTACAATCGGACCAGGCACCTGCAACAATTCGGCATTACGCCATTAAATCAAAAAGAAATGCCGCCGATTCGGCAGCATTTCCCCTGTCAAATCAAAGCATCAACCTTTTACCGCACACTTGGTATGCGTGGCCTTACCTTTGTGAACCAGGCTGGTGCTGTCTTGCGCACCCAGTGTCAAGATCCACTGGCCGGCTTCATCGCGGTACAAACCGCGCTCACCCTTGAACAATTCAGCAGAGCCGTCCAGGGTGCGGATGCGCACAGTCGCGGTTCCAGAACTAAAACGCGCGGAAAACGATTGG
>CAZSIO010000151.1:0-3221 GCA_964606865.1 uncultured Sideroxydans sp. | reverse complement strand
CCGGTGACAAGCGAGACCGTGCGCTGTACCTGCTCAACAAGGGCATGGTGCAGCGCATGAAACGTGATTTTGTGGCCTCCAATGAATCGCTGGAGGCCGCCAAACAGGAGATGGAACGGTTGTATGCCGAAAGCGTCAGCGAACATGCGCTGTCCTTTATGGTCAACGATGCGACGGTCAGCTACGCGGGAGACGATTACGAACAGGTGCTGGTGCATCTGTACATGGCACTCAATTATCTGGAACTGGGGCAACCCAACGAGGCGCGGGTCGAGGCATTGCAGATTGATCTCAAGTTGCGCGAGATTGCGGAGAAAATACCCGACAGCAAATTCACCGAAGATGCCCTGTCGCGCCAGCTCACCGGGATGATCTATGACGAACTGGGCGAATGGAGCGATGCCATGATTGCCTACCGCAAAGCCTATGAAGCCTACAAAAAAAACCGGGCCCATTTTTCCATAGACGTGCCGACGATGCTCCAATTCGATCTGCTGCGGCTGGCCCGGCAGCAGGGATTGGCCGACGAACTGGCCCGCTATCAGCAGGAATTCAGTGTCGCTTCGACGAAAGAAACAACAGCAAGTTCGGAAGCGGAAGGCGAGCTGGTCTTCATCCTCAACAATGGTCTGGCCCCCATCAAACGCGAGAAAGTCATCGGCATGTGGACACCTCCGCCAGCGGCCGCCGTGGATGCATCCAAACGCGCCAAGAATACGGACACGACACCAACCACTCCACCCGTGCTGATCAACCTCGCCCTGCCCTATTACGAATCGCGCCCCAGCCGGGTAGCTTGCGCCCGCATCAGCGTCTCCGGCAAACAGGCTGACACCCAGATCATGGAAGATATTGATACCATTGCCCGCGCCAGCCTGGCTGCACGAATGCCCGCGATTACTGCCCGTGCCGTGGCGCGTGCGATTGCCAAGGGAGTGATGCAGGAGTCCGTGGATAAATCCGCTCAGCGCCGGGATGATGCCGCCACTAAAATGATCGGTTCCCTGCTCGTAAGGGTGGCCACCATCGCCACCGAGCGTGCCGACACCCGCAGCTGGTTGACGCTGCCCGCCAATGTGCAACTGGCCCGGCTTTCCCTGCCCCCGGGCAGCTACGATGTAACGGTGGAATTGCTGGGAAAGGATCAGAATCTGATCGCAACCCGGGTGTATCCGCAGGTAACCATCCGCCAGGCACGCAAGACTTACTTGTCCCAGCATTCGATGCCCTATTGATCAGCCCTCAGGAGATGAAAATGAAACGCTCTACCTTTGCCGCATTCGCTCTGACGCTTTCCTTCCTCTCCGGTTGTGTCAGCCAGCCGACCGTACCCGACTGGATCGCCGGTGATAGCGCCCAATACAGGAACGAGCAATATCTGATCGGACGCGGCCACGCGGCCTCGCAGGAAGAAGCCAAGGATCGTGCCCGCGCCGATATCGCCAAAGTATTTCAGGTGGCGGTGGTGGTGAGCAGCGAGGATTTCCAGCACTCAAAATCCACTTCCTCCGGTGTGGCGCAATATGAGGAACAAGCCTCGCGTCACATCAGCACGCGCACCGACACAATCATCAGCGGCATCCAGATCGCCGAGTTATGGCATGACCCGGTAGGCGGCAGCTACCACGTGCTGGCCGTCCTGCCGCGCCTGCAAACTGCCGCCAACCTGCGCCAGCAAATCGGCGAACTCGACACAGCCACCCGCAACCACATCGAACACTCACGCACGGAAGGCGACCTGTTCATGAAGATCGCCACTGCCAGCCATGCACTGGAAGCACAACAAGAACGCGAAGCACTGCAAAAGAACCTGCAAGTCGTGGATATCACCGGTCGCGGCATGGCGCCGCAATGGAGCAGCGCCCAACTCAAGTCCGATCTGGAAGAATTGCTCAAGCGCGTCAGCATTGCCGCGCGTGTGGCGGCGGATGCACCCGCCGGTTTGCAGGAAATGGTGGCAGGGGGGCTGGCACAAGCCGGTTTCATCCTGGATACCGGCGAGCACCCGGTATTCGTGGTGCAGGCCAATCTGAATCTGACCGATCCGGAATTAAAAGAGGGGTGGTACTGGCAGCGCGGCAACCTGGAAATCGCCCTGCACGAAACCGCCAATAACCGGATTCGCGGTACCCGGCACTGGAACATCAAGGGCAATGCCCTGAATAAGGCCGGCGCCACCCTGCGCGCGCTGAATCAAGCCAACGCCATCCTCAAACAGGAGCTGGGCAGCGCGATTATCAGCATGGCTATCGCGCGCTAGGCGACTTTGCCTGTTTCGTCGTTTGGACTGATTCGATTACGGTACGGCTGCATTCCGCCCTATTTTGGCCCGATTCCTGTCACATACAAGGGATTGCGGCCAAGGTGCGCTGCAGCACAGAAGCTTTCTGCCGCAAGTATATAATCGCCGTGCATCCATTCTC
The DNA here is from genome assembly GCA_964606865.1 of uncultured Sideroxydans sp. Classification (GTDB taxonomy): domain Bacteria; phylum Pseudomonadota; class Gammaproteobacteria; order Burkholderiales; family Gallionellaceae; genus Sideroxyarcus. Next base: position 798 of record CAZSIO010000151.1, on the reverse strand, counting down.
GATGATTTCTGTCGTTGAGATAGGCCGCAAACAGGGCGCACCATTCTGGTCTCCCTGAGATTTCCAGACAACGGGAGATTTAACATGAAACGTATTCTGATTGCAGCGGCGGTAGTCGCCGCCACCGTCTCTTCTCCGGTATTTGCTGCTGACGTGGGCGTCTCGGTCAGCATCGGCCAACCCGGCTTCTACGGCCAAATTGACATCGGCAACTTTCCGCAGCCACAGGTGGTCTATCGTCAGCCAAAAATGATTCAACGGGCACCGACGAACCGCCCGCCGATCTACCTGCACGTACCACCGGGTCACGCGAAACATTGGAGCAAGCATTGCCACGAATACAACGCTTGCGGCGAGCGGGTCTTCTTTGTGCAGGACAACTGGTACAACGACCAGTATGTGCCGCGTTACCAGGAACAACATAGCGGCCGCAGTAGCGAGCACCGCAAAGATGATCACGGAAACAAGAAGAAAGACCACCGTGGCAATGGCAATGACTAGCACCGCAATCACCGATTGACACCGCTAATTACCAGTCTCATCGTCCTTGGCCCGCTCAATCTTGTCCCACTGGGCCATACAGGCTGGTCGGTGTGCGCGGGATCGGCTCACTTTACTACCTGATGTACGCCATACAACACGGGTTGCCAGAGCCGCTGGCGATGCAATTGATACAAATGACGCTGATCGTCGTCACGCTCTCCATCCTTATCCACGGCACCCGCGTCAAACCATTAATGGGACTTTTCTGGCGGCGGGGAGAGTAGGGATCGAAGTAATCGGACAGGAAATAAAAAA
>CAZSIO010000150.1:0-3239 GCA_964606865.1 uncultured Sideroxydans sp. | reverse complement strand
GTTTGAGTTTTTGCAACGCCTGTTCGCGCCCGAGCTGGTCCGGCGCGCCCGGGTAGTGGTGCGCCAGCGGCAAATAGGCGGCGTAGTGCGGCTCGATGCAGAAGGAAATACCAACCAGTTGCGCCGTCATCGGATCGAGTCCGGTGGTTTCGGTGTCGAGGCTCACCAGCGGCGCGGCCATCAGTCTTTCCAGCCAGGCATCGAGCTGGGCGGCGGTGAGGATGGATTCGTAGTTGGACGTGTCGTTGCTTGTCGTCACTGCCGCAGCGGCGGGCGCGGCTTCGAAACGACGCGGTGCGGCGTTGCGCGTTTGCTTTTCCGGCACGTCGCCGTCCAGGTCACGCAGCAGCGTCCTGAAACCGAAATGCTGGTACAGGGCGCGCAATTTTTCCGTGTCCGCCGGCGGCGCGACCAGTTCGTCATAGCGCCGGGGCAATGGCACATCGCACTTCACCGTGACCAGGCGGCGCCCCTGCGGCAGCCAGTCCAGCGCGGCGCGCAGATTGTCGCCGACCGCGCCTTTCACTGCGTCCGCATGCGCGACCAGATTGTCCAGCGTGCCGTATTCGGCCAGCCATTTCACCGCCGTCTTGGGGCCGCACTTGGGCACGCCGGGCACGTTGTCCACGGCATCGCCCACCAGCGCCAGATAATCCACGATGCGTTCGGGCGGCACGCCGAACTTGGCGCTTACGCCCGCTTCGTCCAGCACTTCGTTGCTCATGGTGTTGACCAGCGTGACCTGTGAATTGACCAGTTGCGTCAGGTCCTTGTCGCCGGTAGAGATGATGCAACGCGCGCCGCTCTGCGTCGCCTGCCGTGCCAGGGTACCGATCACGTCATCGGCTTCCACGCCATCGACCATCAGGATGTTCCAGCCGGCTGCCGCGACCGCCTCGTGCAGGGGTTCGATCTGCAGGCGCAGGTCGTCCGGCATCGGCGGGCGATGCGCCTTGTAGGCGGGATACCAGTCGTCGCGAAACGTCTTGCCCTTCGCATCGAACACACAGGCGCTATAATCCGCCGGGAAGTCGGCGCGCAATTTGCGCAACATGTTGAGCACGCCATGGATCGCGCCGGTCGGCTCGCCCTGCGGGCTGCGCAGGTCGGGCATGGCATGGAAGGCGCGGTACAGATAGGACGAACCGTCCACCAACAACAGGGTTTTCAATTTAGGATTCACCATGAACAACGATATGAAACTGCCGCCGACCCAAGCGCCCGAATTGATGCAGTCGAAGGAATCGTGGCGGGTGTTCGGCATTATGTCAGAATTCGTCTCCGCGACCGAACGCCTCTCCAACATCCATCCGGCGGTGAGCCTGTTCGGCAGCGCCCGCACAGCCCGCGACCACGCTTATTACCAACTGGCCGAAGAGATTTCGCGCCTGCTGTCGGATGCCGGCTTCTCGGTCATTTCCGGCGGCGGCCCGGGCATCATGGAAGCCGCCAACAAGGGCGCGTTCTACGGCAAATCGCCCAGCGTCGGCCTCAACATCCAGTTGCCGCACGAGCAACACGACAACCCCTACCAGAACATCAGCCAGACCTTTCATCACTTCTTTACACGCAAGGTGATGTTCGTCAAATTCGCCAGTGCTTATGTGGTGATGCCGGGCGGTTTTGGCACCCTGGACGAGCTGATGGAAGCGCTGACCCTGGTGCAGACCGGCAAGACGCGGCGCATCCCGATCATTCTGGTCGGCAGCCATTTCTGGGGCGGCATGGTGGACTGGTTCAAGACTGCCCTGCTGCAGGAAAAAATGATCGCCGCCGCCGATATCGATCTGATCCAGATCATCGACAAACCGGAACAGGTCGTGGCGGCCATCTTCAAGCACTACGAAACGCGCGGCTTCGAGCCTTCAGCAGCCGAACGCGAAATACAACTCAACCTTTGACCCCGGAACCTATCATGCGCATTCTCGTCCTGTTTCTCGCCTGTCTGCTGACCCCGCTCACTCAGGCTGCCGAAAAAACGCCCATTCCGCCCAGCGTCAGCGGCGATGCCACCAGCCAACCCGAAGTGACCATCTCGCGCGAAGCCGGGCAGACCGTGGAGGAATATCGCGCCAACGGCAAGCTCTACATGATCAAGATCACGCCCAAGCACGGCGTGCCCTACTACCTGGTGGATGATCGCGGCGACGGCAAGTTCTCGCGCCAGGAAGGTCTGGATTCGGGCCTGCGCGTGCCGCGCTGGGTCCTGTTCAGTTTCTAAACAGCGCGAACCATGGCTGTCTTTACCCGCGTCACCGATGCCGACATCACGGCCTGGCTGGCCGACTATTCGCTCGGCACCCTGCAAGGATTGCAGGGCATTCCGTCCGGCATCGAGAACACCAATTATTTCGTCACCACCAGCAATGGCCGCTTTGTCCTCACCCTGTTCGAGAAGCTGACTGCGGATGAACTGCCGTTCTACCTGAATCTGATGGCACATCTGGCGCGCCACGGCATTCCCTGCCCGGCGCCGATGGCTGATCGCCACAACCGGTTTCTGGGCGAACTGAACGACAAACCCGCGTGCATCGTCAGCCGCCTGCACGGCAAATCGATCCTGCAACCCACCGTGGCGAATTGCGCCGCGGTCGGCGCGATGCTGGCGCAACTGCACGTTGCCGGACAAAGCTTCGGCGAACGCATGGCCAATCCGCGCGGGCCCGCCTGGCGCGCGCAGGCGGCCACCGCGGTTGCGCCGTTCCTGCCGCCGGATGCCGCCAAACTGTTGCGCGAGGAGGTCGCACTGCACGCGCACAACAACCCCGGCGACTTGCCGCAAGGCGTGATCCACGCCGACCTGTTCCGCGACAACGTGCTGATGGACGGCGAACGCGTGGGCGGACTGATCGATTTTTATTTCGCCTGCAACGACGCACTACTGTACGACGTGGCGATCACCGTCAACGACTGGTGCGCGGGCGCAAACAGCACACCGGATGCCACGCGCACCCGCGCGCTGTTGCGCGCCTACCACGCGGTGCGCCCGTTCTCGGCGGCGGAAGCCGCAGCCTGGCCAGGGATGCTGCGCCTGGCGGCGCTGCGTTTCTGGTTGTCGCGTCTGTATGATCTGCATCTGCCGCGTGACGGCGAACTGGTCAACGCGCACGACCCGGCCCATTTCGAGCGCATCCTGCGCCAACACATCGCAAACAAGAACCCCGTCTGGTTATAAGAGAAAATCATGGAAATCCGCAAACTCAATGCCGCGCGCGGCTGGCTCTGGATACAGCACGGCG
>CAZSIO010000149.1:0-3260 GCA_964606865.1 uncultured Sideroxydans sp. | reverse complement strand
TGAGCGATTCCGCACAACGCTTCGACGAGATGACGCTGTTCGCGATGGAGCTGGCTACTGCCCTGCACGCCACGCTGGTGGACGATCAGCGCGTGTTGCTGGTCAAGGGTGCGCTGGAACAGATCCGCGCGCGCGTCGCCTCCGTCGAGCAGCGCATGGTGCAGGGCGGCATCGCGCCGGGCAGCGTGCAGGCAATGCGGCTGTTCTCCTGATGGCGCAGCAAGAGGCAATCCATCGCGCGGCCCGCCTGCGCCAGGAGATCGCGGAATACGACTACTGGTATTACGTGAAAGATGCCCCGCGCGTCCCCGACGCGGAATACGACAAACTGTTCCGCGAACTGCAAGCCCTCGAAGCGCAACATCCCGAACTGCTGACGCCGGACTCTCCCACGCAGAGAGTTGGCGGCAAAGTATTGGACGGTTTTGTACCGGTTCAACATGCAGTGCCCATGTTATCCATTCGCACCGAGACCGATACCGAGGCGAGCGGCGCATTCAGTTTCGATACACGGGTGCGCAATGCGCTGGGCACGACGGACGAGATCGAATACAACTGCGAACTCAAATTCGACGGACTCGCGCTTAATCTGCGCTACGAGCACGGTGTGCTGGTGCAGGCGGCGACGCGCGGCGACGGCGAGCGCGGCGAGGACGTGACACAGAACATCCGCACCATTCATGACATCCCGTTGCACCTCAAAAACTGTGGCGCTGAAGTGCTGGAAGTGCGCGGCGAAGTGTATATGTCGCGCCGCGATTTCAACCGCTACAACGAGAAGCAGCGCGAGAAAGGACTGCCCACGCTGGTCAATCCGCGCAATGCGGCGGCGGGCAGCATACGCCAGCTCGACCCGGCACTGGCGGCCAGGCGCCCCTTGTCGTTCTTCGCTTACGGGTTGGGCGAGGTGCGGGCGCGACACGGTGCGGCGGAGCCGTCTGGTGCGGGAGCGCCCGCATCGCACCTCCTCCCGCAAACGGCCGACTTCGTCGGTAACGTGTCGGAGGTGCGGGCGCGACACGGTGCGGCGGAGCCGTCTGGTGCGGGAGCGCCCGCATCGCACCTCCTCCCGCAAACGGCTGGCTTCGCCAGTAACGTGTCGGAGGTGCAGGATTGGACCTTGCCCGACACGCACAGCGCCCTCCTCGATGCGCTGCAATCCTTCGGTGTGCCGGTGTGCGGCGAGCGCGCGGTGGTGCAGGGCGCGCAGGCGTTGGCCGATTTCCACACCCGCATCGCCGCCAAACGCGACGCACTGCCGTTCGACATCGATGGTGTGGTCTATAAAGTCAACAGCCTCGCGCTACAACAACAGCTCGGCTTCGTCTCGCGCGAGCCGCGCTGGGCCTGCGCGCACAAGTTCCCGGCGGAAGAACAGCTCACCGTGCTGCGCGACATCGAGATACAGGTTGGGCGCACCGGCAAACTAACGCCGGTGGCCAAGCTGGAGCCGGTATTCGTCGGCGGCACCACGGTCAGCAACGCCACCCTGCACAACGAGGACGAGATCCGGCGCAAGGACGTGCACATCGGCGACACGGTGATCGTGCGCCGCGCGGGCGACGTGATCCCCGAGGTGGTGGGCGTGCTGGCCGAGCGGCGTCCGCCGGATGCAAGGCCGTTCGTTATGCCGACCACCTGCCCGGTGTGCGGCAGCCATGTGGTGCGCGAGGAGGGCGAGGCGGATGCGCGCTGCACGGGCGGACTGTTTTGTCCCGCGCAGCGCAAACAGGCGCTGTTGCATTTCGCCAGCCGGCGCGCGATGGACATTGAGGGGCTGGGCGACAAGCTGGTCGATCAACTGGTGGACGAACAACTCATTCACTCCCTGCCCGATTTATATCGACTCAATGTGGCGGCGCTGGCAGAGTTGGAACGCATGGCGCAGAAGAGCGCGCAAAATCTGGTTGATGCGCTGGAGAAAAGCAAACACACCACGCTGGCCCGTTTCCTGTTCGCGCTCGGCATCCGCCATGTCGGCGAAAGCACGGCAAAAGATCTGGCGCGGTATTTCGGCAAACTCGACGCCGTCATGCAGGCGTCCGCCGAACAATTGCTGAACGTGCCGGATGTCGGCCCGGTGGTGGCGCAGAGCATCGTCGATTTCTTTGCCGAGCAGCACAATCGCGATGTGGTGCAGCAGTTGCGCGAACTGGGTGTGCATTGGGATGAGCACGAAGGCATCAGCCAGCAGGCGCTGCCACTGAGTGGCAAGACCTTTGTGCTCACTGGCGCGCTCACCGGCATGGGCCGCGATGAGGCAAAATCGCGCCTGGAAGCGCTGGGTGCAAAGGTGGCCGGCTCGGTGTCGAAGAAGACCGATTGCGTGGTGGCCGGAGCGGAAGCGGGCAGCAAACTGGACCGTGCGCGCGAGCTGAATGTGCCGATCTGGGACGAGCAGCAGTTTTTGCACCTGCTGCAAAATGGCGGCGTAGGATTTTGATGCCATGTTGAACAACCAGCAAGCGCGCGAAATCCTGGCCAACGCCGAACTGCTGCACAATGCGGACGCGGTGCAGGCGGCGTTGCACCACGTCGCCGCCCGGATCAATACGGCATTGGCCGACCGCCATCCGCTGGTATTGTCGGTGATGGGCGGGGCGGTGGTGTTCAGCGGGCAGTTGTTGCCGCTGCTTGATTTTCCGCTGGACTTCGATTATCTGCACGTCTCGCGCTACGGCAATGATCAGCGCGGCGGCGAATTGCACTGGAAGGTTGCGCCGCGCGAGAATGTGAAGGGCAAGGTCGTGCTGGTGCTGGACGACATCCTGGACGAGGGTGAGACCCTGCATGCGATCAAACAGCGCGTGCTGGAACTCGGTGCGACGGCGTTCTACAGCGCGGTGTTTGCGGACAAGGATAACGGCAAGGCAAAACCCATCCGCGCCGATTTCGTCGGCATGACATTGCCGAACCGTTTCGTGTTCGGTTACGGCATGGACATCCACGGTGCGTGGCGCAACCTGCCCGCGATCTATGCGGTGAGGGAATCATGAAATGCGATTATTCACGCGGAGGCGCGGAGCACGCGGAGAAATTCAAACCGCTGTATTGATCAAAAATTTATCCTGACCGAACAGCAAGTTTCTTTGGCTTTAAGGTTTTCTCCGCGTTTCCCCGCGTGAGATCGTTTTTTGAGTTTTCGATTGGAGCAAAAATGTTAGCAATCATTGGCGGTACCGGCCTCACCCAACTGGCCAATCTTAAAATCACCCACCGCCAGGTGATCCGCACCCCATATGGCGAACCTTCCGGCCCGA
>CAZSIO010000148.1:0-3268 GCA_964606865.1 uncultured Sideroxydans sp. | reverse complement strand
AATATTTCTACGTCTGGCTGGATGCGCCGGTGGGGTACATGGGGAGCTTCAAGCAACTATGCGCCAAAAGCGCCCTCACCCCAACCCTCTCCCACGGGGAGAGGGAGCAATCGCTCCCCTCGCCCACCGGGAGAGGGGCTGGGGGTGAGGGAACGCCCTTGGACTTCGACGACTACTGGAAACAAGGCGCCGACACCGAGCTATACCATTTCATCGGAAAAGATATTTTGTACTTCCACGCGCTGTTCTGGCCGGCGATGCTGCAACACGCCGGTTTCCGCACGCCGACTAAACTGTTCGCGCACGGCTTCCTCACCGTGAACGGCGAGAAGATGAGCAAATCGCGCGGCACCTTCATCACCGCGAAGAGCTACATCGACCACATCAAAAACACCGAATACCTGCGCTACTACTACGCGGCCAAGCTAAACGGCAGCATGGAAGACATCGACCTCAACCTCGAGGATTTTGTGGCCAAGGTGAACAGCGACCTGATCGGCAAGTACATCAACATTGCGAGCCGGTGTGCGGGGTTCATCAGCAAAAAGTTCGACGGCAAGCTAGGCGATTGCGATGCCGCTGCCCGCGCGGAATTCAAGACTGCATTCGACAGCAACGAGATCGCCCGTTGCTTCGAGGAACGTGACTACGCACGCGCCCTGCGCGAAATCATGCGTCTGGCCGACGTAGCGAACCAGTACATCGCCGAGAAGGCGCCGTGGACGATGGCGAAGCAGGAAGGCAAAGAGGCCGATCTGCATGAAGTGTGTTCCACCGCGCTGACCCTGTTCCGCGACCTGACGCTGTACCTGAAACCCGTGCTGCCGGAACTGGCTGCGCAGGTCGAGAGTTTCCTCAATATTGCCCCGCTGGCATGGAGTGGCACATGGCAGCCGCTCCCTGCCGGCCACACCATCAACACCTATCAACATCTGGCGACACGTCTCGACCCCAAACTGATCGAAGCCATGGTCGCCGCCAACCAAGAAAGCCTGAAACCCATGACCGATACCCATTCCGAGACCCGCCACGCCGAACACCAGCAGAACACTCCCTCACCCCAACCCTCTCCCGGGGGGAGAGGGAGCGAACGTGAAGGGCACTCTCCGACTCTGGACCCCATCGCCGAGACCATCAACATCGACGACTTCGGCAAGATCGATTTGCGCGTGGCGCGCATCGTCAACGCCGAGCATGTGGAAACCGCTAACAAACTGTTGAAGCTGACTTTGGATATTGGCGAAGAAAATCCGCGCACCGTGTTTGCAGGCATCAAGTCGGCTTACGATCCGGAGAAACTGAAAGGCCGCATGACGGTGATGGTGGCCAACCTCGCGCCGCGCAAGATGAAGTTCGGCCTGAGCGAAGGCATGGTGTTGGCGGCTTCCGGCGAGACACCGGGCTTGTTCATCCTGTCGCCGGACGACGGTGCACAGCCTGGCATGCGCATCAAGTAAGTGCGCCGTCATTCCCGCGCAGGCGGGAATCCAAATGGTCGAATATTCCCCGCGCAAGCGGGACAACATCAAGGGTTCGTCACACCGGCGCAGGCCGGTGTCTAGTTGAATAAATGCACTGGATTCCGGCCTTCGCCGGAATGACGGAGTTGTTTCACTCACCGGAGCTCGACATGGACTACGACATCCTCATCATTGGCTCCGGCCCCGCCGGTCAGCATGCGGCGTGGCAGGCGGCGCGCATGGGCAAGCGCGCGGCGATCATCGAGCGCAAGCCGAAGATCGGCGGCGCGGGTTTGCAGACCGGCACCATCCCCAGCAAGGCGATGCGCGAAGTGGCGTATCTGCTGTCGCGTTCCGGCGGCATGCGCTCCGCGCTGGCACCGGACAGCCGCAGCCGTCACGGTCTGCTGGCGGACGCGGTGCGGCGCAAGGAAGGCGTGATCGCGCAGCAGGAGTCGGTCATCCTGCAACGCCTGCTGAAGCACGGTGTGGCGCTGATCCCCGGCGAAGCGTCGTTCGTCGATGCGCACACGCTGCAGGTCGCCGATGCATCCGGCAACACGCGCACCCTCTCGGCGCAAATCATCCTGCTCGCCAGCGGTTCGCGCCCGCGCCGCCCGGCCGACATCCCCTTCGACAAGAAGACGGTGCTCGACTCCACTTCCATCCTCAATCTGCGCCATTTGCCCGACAGCCTGCTGGTGGTCGGCGGCGGGGTGATCGCGTGCGAATTCGTTTCCATCTTCGCCGCGCTCGGCGTGCATGTCTCGGTGGTCGATAGCCACAAGCAACTGCTCGACTACCTGAGCGAAGACGTGGTGGGCGTGCTGGCCGACAGCTTCCTCGCCATGGGCGTGGACTTCCACATGGAAGAACGCGTGGCCGCGATCACACGCGAAAACAACGGCGTCGTCACGCGACTGGAAAGCGGCAAGGAATTCCGCACCGACGCCGTGCTGTTCGCGCAGGGCCGCGAACCGAACAGCACAGGCATGAAAGTGGAACAGGCCGGCATCGCGCTGGACAAGGGCTGGGTCACCGTCAACGCGCAGTTCCAGACCAGTGTGCCGCACATCTACGCGGTGGGCGATCTGATCGGCCGTCCCGCGCTGGCCTCCACCGGCATGGAGCAGGGACGCAGCGCCGTGCTGCACGCCTTCGGCGGCACGGAACAACAGTCAGCCGAGAACCTGCCGATGGCGGTCTATACGATTCCCGAGATTTCCTACGTCGGCAAGACCGAGAAGGAAGTGCAGCAGGAAAACATTCCCTACGTGGTCGGCCGCGCCTTTTTCAAACACAGCGCGCGCGGCCAGATCATCGGCGACGCGCACGGGCTGCTGAAACTGGTGGTGGATGCGCGCACGGAAAAGATACTGGGCGTGCATATCGTCGGCGAACAAGCCAGCGAACTGGTGCACATCGGCCAGCTGGTGATGAACCTGAACGGCACGGTGCGCGACCTGATCAGCAACGTGTTCAACTACCCGACGCTGGCAGAGTGCTATAAGCTGGCGGCGCTGGATTGCACGCATCAGCTGGAGCGGCGCACCACAAGTTAACGCATCACCACCCCATTCCCCTCTCCCCACGGGAGAGGGTTAGGGTGAGGGAACGCACTCGGGAACAACCACCCTCACCCCAGCCCTCTCCCACAGGGCGAGGGAGAAAAACCAGAAAGGCGCATATGACTAAGTTACTCGGCTTGCTCTTCCTCCTCCCCGCCCTCGCTTGCGCGGTACCTTTCAACATCGAGAACATCGCCCCCGGCGTGTACGTCCATCGCGGCGAACACAAAGACCTCTCCG
>CAZSIO010000147.1:0-3278 GCA_964606865.1 uncultured Sideroxydans sp. | reverse complement strand
ACGGCGGCCAGTTCGACTCCATGTCGGGTGCCACGATTTCGCCGCGCGCGGTGATCAAGGCCAGCCACCTCGCATTAAAATACTTCGACGCACACCGCGGGCAACTGTTGCCACGGACGAAACCGAACGCACAGGGCGCAGGCCATCCCCAAAGATGAATCGTCTGCGCCCCGTGCGTTTCCCTCGCCCCCGTTCCCCCTCTCCCGGTGGGCGAGGGGTACGGTATGCCCTCGCTACGCGAGATTCTCATTAAAGGAGCGCAGCCATGAACTGGAACGAATTCAAAACCATCGCCCACAACGGCCTGTGGAAACAGAACCCGGGGCTGGTGCAACTGCTCGGCCTGTGCCCGCTGCTGGCGGTGAGCAATTCTCTGGTGAATGCGCTGGGTCTGGGGCTGGCCACCACGCTGGTGATCACCCTGAGTAATACCGTGATTGCACCGGTGCGCAGCTATGTGCCGAACGAGATCCGCATCCCGGTGTTCGTGCTGATCATCGCGGTGCTGGTCACCGTGGTGCAATACCTGATGAACGCCTATGTTTACGGGCTGTACCTGGTGCTCGGCATCTTCGTGCCGCTGATCGTGACCAACTGCATCGTGCTGGCGCGGGCGGAATCGTTCGCCTCCAAGAACCCGATGCTGCCCTCCGCCGTGGACGGCCTGATGATGGGGCTCGGCCTGACTGCGGTGCTGGCGACATTGGGCGCGCTGCGTGAGATCATCGGCAAGGGCACGCTGCTCTCCGGCATCGACCTAGCCTTCGGCGAGAGCGCAAAAGCATGGGTGATCCATGTCATCCCTGACTATCACGGCTTTCTGCTCGCCATCCTGCCGCCCGGCGCGTTCATTGGGTTGGGTCTCATCATCGCCGCCAGGAATTGGCTCAACATCCGTGCCGAGCGAAAGGTGCGTGGCCAGCCGGTGCCCGCCGCATTGCCCGAGGCGGCACGGGGATGAATGCGGCAAAACGGCGCGCGATATTTCTGCGCCTGCAAGCGGCCAACCCGCACCCGACCACCGAACTGGAATATCGCACGCCGTTCGAGTTGCTGGTCGCGGTGATTCTCTCGGCGCAGGCCACCGACAAGAGCGTCAACCTCGCCACGCGAGAATTGTTCCCGGTCGCCAACACGCCGCAGAAAATGCTTGATATGGGCGAAGCCGGACTGCGCGAATACGTGCAGCGGATCGGCCTGTACCAGACCAAAGCCAAACACATCATCCAAATGTGCCGCATGCTGCTCGAACTGCACGGGAGCGAAGTGCCGCAGACGCGCGAGGCATTGGAATCCTTGCCCGGCGTGGGGCGCAAAACGGCGAACGTGATCCTCAACACCGCCTTCGGCCAGCCGACGATCGCGGTGGACACGCATATCTTCCGCGTCAGCAACCGTATCGGCCTCGCGCCCGGCAAGACCGTGCTGGAAGTGGAGCAGAAACTGATGAAGGGGGTGCCGGACGAATTCAAACAGGATGCGCATCACTGGCTGATTCTGCACGGGCGCTATGTGTGCACCGCGCGCAAGCCGAAATGCGGCGAGTGCATCATCAACGATCTGTGCGAATACAAAGAGAAGACGGCAGTATGAAAAAACTCAATTCACCACAGAGACACAGAGACGCAGAGAAAGACAAAATGCTTTGGGGCTTTTCCTCTGTGTCTCGGTGTCTCTGTGGTGCAGGGGTTTAAATCATGTTCAACCCCACCCGCGACGAGGCAAGAAATTTTCTGTTTGAATCCTGGCGCAAACGCTGTGCCAGGGAGTTGCTGTCGCCGCTGGAAGACCTCACCGCGCAGTTGATCGACAAGCACCCGGAATATCACCCGCTGTTCAACGACCCGAAACGCAATCAGGACAAGGATTTCGCGCCGGATGGCAATGTGGTGAATCCTTTCCTGCATTTGATGATGCACCTGACCATCGAGGAGCAGATCAGCATCGGCCAGCCGCACGGCATTCGCGAGCAGTTCGTGCGGCTGACGCAGAAATACGAATCGGAACACGAGGCGCAGCACGCAATGATGGATTGCCTCGGTGAGATGATCTGGCAGGCGCAGCGCAACAAGACCGCGCCCGATGCCGCGATTTACCTTTCCTGTCTGGAGAAACAATGAGGCTTTCCAAGATTACCACCCGCACCGGCGACGATGGCTCGACCGGATTGGCCGACGGCACGCGCGTGCGCAAGGACAGTACGCGCATCTGCGCCCTTGGCAGTGTGGACGAGTTGAACAGTCAACTCGGCGTGCTGCTGGCCGAGACCTTGCCGGAAGCGGTACGTGCGGAACTGTTGCGCATCCAGAACGACCTGTTCGATCTGGGTGGCGTGCTGGCCGTGCCCGGCGCACCCTTTGCTGCGGCCAAACTGTCCCGCCTGGATGAGGCAATCGCGCATTACAACGCGGAGTTGCCGCCGCTGAAGGAATTCATTCTGCCCGGCGGCTGCCGCGCGGCGGCGCTGTGCCATGTCGCGCGCAGTGTGGCGCGCCGCGCCGAGCGTGATTATTTTCAGCTCATGCAAAAAGAAACAGCCCCGCCGGAGGGGCTGCGCTATCTGAACCGGCTTTCCGATTTTTTGTTCGTGCTCTGCCGCATGTTGAATCGCGCGGCGGGACAGCCGGAAACGCTGTGGCAGCGCTAGGGTTGGCTCGGCGGCAGGGCTGATTTTTGCTTGCGCAGGCCGAGCAAGAACATCACATAGCCCGACAGGCAATAGCCGAAGAACAGCAAGAACAGGTGCAACGGCGGATCGACCGACACCAGGATGAAGAACAGGGCGAACAGGAAGATGACGATGAACGGCACGCTCTTGCGCATGTTGATCGCCTTGAAGCTGTAGTATTTCAGGCTGCTGACCATGCTCAAGCCGGCAAACACGGTGAGCGCGGCCGCATACCAGCGCAGGTCATTGCCGCTGAAACGGTTATCCGCCATCACCCAAACGAAGCCCGCCACCAGTGCCGCCGCGGCCGGGCTGGGCAAGCCCTGGAAGTAGCGTTTGTCGATCACGTCGATGTTGGTGTTGAAGCGCGCCAGGCGCAACGCACCCCCCGCGCAATAGATGAAGGCGGCGAACCAGCCCCACTTGCCCAGATCGCGGAACGCCCACTCGTACATCAGGATGGAAGGCGCCACCCCGAACGACACCATGTCGGACAGACTGTCGTATTGCGCGCCGAACTCGCTCTGGGTGTGCGTCATGCGCGCCACCCGCCCATCCAGCCCATCCAGCACCATGGCGATGAAGATGGCCACCGCCGCAATCTCGTAGC
>CAZSIO010000146.1:0-3284 GCA_964606865.1 uncultured Sideroxydans sp. | reverse complement strand
AGGGTGGTGAACCACAGGCAGTGGTTTCCGCCCGAGACACTCTCTTCGATCATGCGCGTGACGAAGGCTTCTTCGCCGCCCTCGCAACACAGTTCCAGGCTTTGGCCGCCGAAATTCAACACAGGCTTCTTGTGCTTGTTGCTCTCTTTGCCGAGGTTCTGCCATTTGCGTTGCGCGCCTTGTCTGGCTTCGGCCAGGGAGGCATGGAACGGCGGGTTGCACAGCGTCAGGTCGAAATATTCATCGGCGTAGGTGACGCCTTCGAAGATCGATGAAGGGGATTGCTGCAAGCGCAACTCGACAGCGTCGCCCAACTGGTTCGCGTCCAGGATGCCGCGCGCGTTCTTCAACGCCACCTCATCCGCGTCCGTGCCAACGAAGTGCCAGCCATAACTGCGATATCCGATAAGCGGGTAGATACAACTCGCCCCCACGCCGATGTCGAGCACGCGCACGGTGTCGCCACGCGGGATGGCGCCGCCATTGCTCTCGGCCAGCAGGTCGGCGAGGGAGTGCACATAGTCGGCGCGGCCGGGGATGGGCGGACAGAGATATTGCGCGGGAACGTCCCAATCCTTGATGCCGTAAAAATGTTGCAACAACGCGCGATTGAGTGCTTTGACGGCTGCCGGATCGGCGAAATCGATGGATTCGTTGCCGTACCGGTTCACCGCCACGAAGTTTTTTAACTCTGGACTGCCGGCAATGAGTTGCGCGAAGTCGTAACGACCCCGATGCAGATTGCGCGGATGCAGATTATTTTTTTCGGCGGACCGGTTCACGACATCATTCATGGCACTGGAAATTCATTTGATCTTTGCCCGGCGAGCGTTACTCAGCAGTCAGAAATTAAAGCTACAAAAGATTGATTTATCATGTGTAGGAGCCCGATTTATCGGGCGATTTCAAGATTGACTATCGCCCGATAAATCGGGCTCCTACAACGACGTTTTGGTTTAAGCAATGATTTTGACTATTGGTACATCTGTTGCCTGACTAACTGACTGCTCTGTAATCTCCGCTTTGCACAATCGTGCAGTGAGCAGAGCGTGAGGGGCGCCAACATTCGGGCCGGGTCAGTGCAGTGGCCGGGCAGCATGGAAACTTCGCCCATAAGGCAAAAAGAAGTGCGCTACTTCAGCGCCAACACATCCTGCATGTCGTACAGGCCGGCCTTGTTCGCTTGCAGGAAGCGCGCGGCACGCAATGCGCCCAGCGCAAAGGTGGCGCGGCTGCTGGCTTTGTGGGTGATCTCGATGCGCTCGCCGGTGCCGGCGAACAAGACCGTGTGATCGCCGACGATGTCGCCGCCGCGCACCGTGGCGAAGCCGATGGTGGAGGGCTCACGTTCGCCGGTCACGCCTTCGCGGCCATACACCGCCACTTTGGACAGGTCGCGCCCCAATGTCCTGGCGACGACTTCGCCCATGCCCAGCGCAGTGCCCGATGGCGCATCCACTTTGTGGCGGTGGTGCGCCTCGATGATCTCGATATCGTAGCCTTCGCTCAACACGCGCGAAGCGGTCTCCAGCAGTTTGAAGACGAGGTTCACGCCGACGCTCATGTTGGGGGCGAACACGATGCCGATGTCCTGTGCCGCCGCGCCCAGTTGCGCCTTTTGCTGCGCGTTCAGGCCGGTGGTGCCGATCACCATGTTGACCTTGAGTTTGCGGCAGGCATGCAGATGCTGCAGCGTGCCTTCGGGACGGGTGAAGTCGATCAACACGTCTGCGCCTTGCAGCGCCGCATCGATATCGGCGGTGATTTTCACGCCTTCCGCCGCAACGTTGCCCAGCAGCGCGCTGCCTGCATGTTCGAGCGCGCCATGCAGCACCAGATCGTCCGCCTGTGCCACGCATTCGAGCAGGGTCTTGCCCATGCGTCCGCCGCATCCGGCGATGACTACTTTAGTTGTCATGTTTTTCCTCCTGCGCCAAAGGGGGTGCGAGCGGCGTCGCATCGTCGATGCGCACCAATGCACCGTTCTCGAAATACAGGGTCAGGCGCTGGTTCTCCGTCACCCGGCCTTTTTCTTGCAGACGATAGAGATAGTCCCAGCGCTGCGGATGATAAATGTCGCGGACCAGCGGCGCACCGAGCGCAGCCTTGACTTGCGCCTCGGTCATCCCCGGCTTGATGCGCGCCCGCATGTCCTGGGTGACGAGATTGCCCTGCCGGATATCGATCTTGTGCGGGGTAAAGGTGGGCAGGTATTGGGATGGATTGCTGCACGCGGCGAGCGATGCGGTAACAAGAATGATGGCGATGCGCATGGGATGGGTTACTTTCACAAAACAGGCCGGCATCATACCGCAAGTCATTGCCCCGACCCAGACGGGAGCGTGTCAGGCGGCGATGCCCAACAACTCGGCGGCATGTTTGCGTGTGGTGGCGGTGATCTTCACCCCGCCCAACATGCGGGCGATTTCCTCCACCCGCTGCTCGCCCTTGAGTATTTGGATATGGCTGAGGGTGACGCCCTGCTCGACCGCCTTGCTCACCTGCCATTGCTGGTCGGCCTGCGCGGCGACCTGCGGCAAATGGGTGACACACAGTACCTGATGGCGTTTGCCCAGTTGTTTGAGCAGGCTGCCGACGATCTCCGCCACACGACCACCGATGCCGCTGTCCACTTCATCGAAGATCAGCGTCGGCACGCTGGCGGCATCGCTGGCGGCCACCTGGATCGCCAGACTGATGCGCGACAGTTCACCGCCCGATGCGACCTTGGCCAGACTGCGCAGGGGCGAACCGGGATTGGCGGAAACCTGCAATTCGACGCTTTCCAGGCCGTGCGCGTTGCCCTCGGCCAAAGGCAACAACGCCACGGCAAACTGCCCGCCCTGCATCGCCAGGGTTTGCATGGCGGCGGTGATCTCGGCGGACAACTGCTTGGCCGCCTTGGCCCGCGCCGCACTCAACTTCTTTGCCAACGCCAGGTATTCGTCGTGCGCGACGACTTCCTGCCTGGCCAATTCCGCCAGATCGGCAGTGCCGCCCAATTCGTCCAGACGCGCGATCACCTGCAACAGTGCTTGCGGCAACAGCTCCGGCTTCACGCGGTATTTGCGCGCCGCTTCCATCACATCGGCGATGCGCGACTCCATTTGCTGCAACGCCTGCGGATCGGCGTCCAGTTTTTCCTGATAATGGCGAAAGGCGTACACCGCTTCCTGCAGTTCGTTTTGCACACTGACCAGCATGGTCAGCGTGTCCTGCAGCGAGGCATCGAATTCCAGGCCGGCGCGCAAACGCGCCACCAGCGCATTCAGTTGCGCCAGACA
>CAZSIO010000145.1:0-3289 GCA_964606865.1 uncultured Sideroxydans sp. | reverse complement strand
CCGCGCCGATCGCGCCCGCGAGATCACCCGCGCCCTGACCGAGGAAAAGTTCGACAGTTTCGCGCGCACCCGCTTTCCCCGGCTGGCGAATTTCACTTCGCTCAGCAGCTATGGCGAGGATTTCCACCTGCCCTGTGCCTACACGGCCGACACCATCCACAACGGCATCGGCGAGTATCTTTCCGATCTGGGCCTGAAACAACTGCGCATCGCCGAGACGGAAAAATACGCGCATGTCACCTACTTCATGAACGGCGGCAAGGAACAACCCTACCCCGGCGAAGACCGCATCCTCGTCCCCTCGCCCAAGGTCGCCACTTATGACCTCAAACCGGAGATGAGCGCCTTTGAAGTCACTGACAAACTGGTGGCGGCGATCCGAGGAAAAGAGTACCAGGCCATTCTGTGCAACTACGCCAACGGTGACATGGTGGGGCACAGCGGCATCATGGAGGCGGCAGTGAAGGCGGTGGAAGCGCTCGACACGTGCGTCGGGCGCGTGGTCAACGCCATGCTGGAATGCGGCGGTGAAGTGCTGATCACCGCCGATCACGGCAATGCGGAACAGATGCGGGACAACATGACGCAGCAGGCACATACCGCACACACCCTGAATCTGGTGCCGTTCCTGTACATCGGGCGCAAGGCTGCCATCGCGGCGCCGGGCGCAGGCGCGCTGCGGGACGTGGCGCCAACCCTGCTGGCAATGATGGGACTGCCGCAACCGGCCGAGATGACCGGCAAGTCCCTGCTCCATTTCGAGTGAGACCGATGCTGCAGGCAGGGTTGCTGGTCGCCTGCTTGCTTGCCGGCAATGCCTTCGCCGCCGACCAGAAAGACCTGGACAAACTGCGCCAGCGCATCACCGTCCTGCAGCAGGAATTCGATAAAGCAGCAGAATCCAAAACGGAAGCGGCCGATGCCTTGCGCGACTCCGAGCGCGCGATCAGCGACAGCAACCGCGCACTTTCCCGCCTCGAGCAACAGCAGCAAGCGGTCCGGCAAACCCTGCAACGCCTGCAACGACGCGCTGTTCAGGCACAGGCCAACTACCGGCAACAGCAAGCACGATTGGGCGGCCTGCTTTATCGGCAATATGTGAGCAGCACCGATGAGGACTATCTCAAACTACTGCTCAGCAGTGACGATCCGAATCAACTGGCGCGCAACCTGCATTACCTGAGCTACATCGCACGCGAGCGCGGCAACGCATTGCGCGCCCAGCAGGACGCTTTGACCGAGTTGACCCAGGCGACCCGCGAGACCGAGGCGCAACAGGCCAAATTGGGCGAACTCCGCGCTGCAGAGCGGGTGGAATTGGCACAATTGCGACGCGAGCAAGGCAAACACCAGCAGACCCTGCGCAAGATTTCACAACAACTCAAACAGCAGCGCCGCGAGATCGGTCGCTTGCAACGGAATGAATCTCGCCTGTCGCGCTTGCTGGAAGAATTGTCCGGTGTCATGCCCGACATCTCGGGTGAGAAGTTGAGCCAATACAAGGGCAAGCTCCCGCTCCCGGTGGAGGGCAAGGTGTCGAATCAGTTCGGCGCACGCCGTCCCGATAGCACCCTCTCCTGGACCGGCTGGTTCATCCGTGCCAGGGATAAGCAGCCGGTGCAGGCCATCGCTGCTGGACGCGTGGTCTATGCCGACTGGTTGCGCGGCTTCGGCAATCTGCTGATCGTCGATCACGGCCAGGGTTATATGAGCCTGTATGGCAACAATCAGACGCTGTACAAACAAGTCGGCGACGCCCTGCGCACCGGTGATCTGATCGCCGCCGTCGGCAGCAGCGGCGGCAATGAGGATTCCGGTTTATACTTTGAACTGCGCTACAAGGGTCAGCCGATCAACCCCAACCACTGGATCAAACATCCCTGAGGAAAATCAAGATGAGTCGTCGTATTAAAGAATTGAGTCTGATCGCCATCGGACTGGCTGCAGGCATCATGGTCAGCCTGCACTTTTCCGCCGTGGCGGAGAAGGAAGTCGCGCTGCCCCTGCCGGTCGAAGAATTGCGCGCCTTCGCGGACGTGTTCGGGCGCATCAAGAGCGACTACGTCGAGCCGGTCAGCGACAAGAAACTGATCACGGAGGCGATTAACGGCATGTTGAGCGGGCTCGATCCGCACTCTGCCTATCTCGATGCGGAGGGATTCAAGGAACTGCAGGTCGGTACCCAGGGGGAATTCGGCGGACTCGGGATCGAGGTCGGCATGGAAGACGGTCTGGTCAAAGTCATCTCGCCGATCGAGGATACCCCCGCATTCAAGGCCGGCATCCAGAGCGGCGACCTCATCATCAAACTGGACGACACGCTGGTCAAGGGACTCACCCTGAATGATGCGGTCAAACTCATGCGCGGCAAACCGGGCAGCAGCATCCTGCTCACCGTGATCCGCAAGAACGCGCCGCAGCCCCTGAAAATCAGCGTGGTGCGCGCCGTCATCAAGGTACAAAGCGTGAAGTCGAAGCTGGCCGAGCCGGGCTATGCTTTCGTGCGCATCACCCAGTTCCAGGAACATACCGGCGAGAATCTGGCCACCGCGCTGACCAGTCTGCGCAAACAAAACAAAGAACCCCTGCAAGGATTGATCCTCGATCTGCGCAACGATCCGGGCGGACTGTTGACCGGCGCGGTCGGCGTCGCGGCCGCCTTCCTGCCCAAGGATGCGCTGGTGGTCTATACCGAGGGACGCACCGACGATGCCAAAATGCGCCTGCTGGCCAGCCCGGAATATTATCTGCGCGGCAGCAAGGACGATTATCTGAAAAACCTTCCCGACGAATTCACCCGCCTGCCGATGGTGGTGCTGGTGAACGGCGGCTCGGCCTCGGCTTCGGAAATCGTGGCCGGTGCCTTGCAGGATCACAAGCGAGCAGTCATCATGGGCACGCAGACATTCGGCAAAGGTTCGGTGCAGACCATCCTGCCGCTGGGCAACAACACCGCAATCAAGCTCACCACTGCGCGCTATTACACGCCAAGCGGGCGCTCCATCCAGGCCAAAGGCATCGTGCCGGACATCGTGGTGGAAGACCCGGCGACCGCTTCATTTGACAGCTCGCTGCGTTTGCGCGAGGCTGATCTGGCCAAACATCTGACGAACGGGCAAGCGGGAACGGCCGAACCGGCCAGCAAACCTTTGAACAAGACGCCGTCGAAGGATAAAAACAGCAGTGAAGACAAACCGGAATTGGCCGAATTCGGCGCCAAAAACGACTACCAACTGAATCAGGCTTTGAATCTGCTGAAGGGAATGAGCATCCTGCGGGGGAATTGAGC
>CAZSIO010000144.1:0-3330 GCA_964606865.1 uncultured Sideroxydans sp. | reverse complement strand
CGCCCGAACGGGCTGTCAACCACGACCACCTGGTCGCCCGCCTCGATGGTCTGCGCCTCGTTGTAGCTTTCGTTGCCCAGCGTCAGATTGAACAGATGGATCTTGTCGTAGCGCGCCACCTGCATGCCGCTCTCGTCAAACACCAGCAGGCTGTTGCGCACCTTGTCCGGCACCTCGGCCGTCAGCGGCAATGAACCGATCAGCCAGACCTTGTGCTGGCGCGCCTGCTCGCGCATGAATTGCTGGATCGGACCCTGCCCCGGCGTCTCGCGCACCTTCACCTTGTCCATTTCATCCATGCCCATGATGGCGAAGAACTCCGGCAACACCACCAGCTTCGCGCCCTTGGCTGCGGCATCGGCAATCAGCCGGCGTGCCTCATTCAGGTTGCCTTCCACCTTCGGCCCGGACGCCATCTGGATGGCGGCGACTTTGAACGCGCTTTGTTGCGCGGCGATGCGCGACTGGGTGGAATCGAGATCAGGTGATGACATGATGAAAGGTTCTTTCGTTGGTAGATGATGTTAACGCTTATTCCCCGGTCGGCGGCTTGCTCGAGCCGATCCGTTCGACCACCGGGTCAGCCCAACTGCCGCTGACATTGTAGTCAAACGAGACCAGCTTATCGAGCGGATCACGCAATAATTTATTGGCCAGCAATACCCCGACCCCCACTGCCGGCCCGGCAGCGAATGACAGCAGGGAGACGTTGTCGCCCAGCGCGGGAAACACCCGCACCTGCAATTGTTGGGTCTCGCGCTGCAGATCCACCTCGCCGCGCAGGGAAACTTTGGCAGCGGCGCCAGACATGGTGAAGTCTTCGGTCTTCAGCATGCCGTTCTCGATCAATCCCATGCCGGAAATGTTTTCGAACTGAAAACCTGGGCTGAACACGTCGGTGAAATCGAGTGAAATCCGCTTTGGCAGGGATTGCAAACTCATCACCCCGAGCAATTTGGCTGCACCCGGATCAACTTGCAGAAATCGTCCTTTGCCGACGCTGACGCGGATCGAGCCGAACAGACTGGGGTAATTGAACGCGTCCGGGGCACCATGCCAGACCAGCGCACTTTCAAACACGCCCCTGCCGCCCGATACGCTGTCCGGATAACCCGAACGCGCCAGCAGTTTGCCCGAATCAGCGATTTCGACCTTTACGTTGAGTTGTGTCTCGCCTTTGCGCACAAGCCAGCGCCCATTCGCCTCAATCAGTGCATCCGGATTGGTCAGCCGCAGAGATTTCAACACGACATCTTCCGCATCACCTTCCAGTATCAGCGCCAGCTTGCCCAGCTGCTTCCCCTTCCAGCTCAAGTTCTCCACCGCCATATCGACCACCGGCATCGAAGCAGTGCCCGCCGTCTGCTCGTACACCGGCGAAGCGATGATCCCCTCGTTCGTCTCACCCTCCCCCAATTTCAGTTGTTTCAAACGCACCAACAGCCTGCCCTGATCCTGTGGTTGCCAGATCAGGTCACCAGTGATTTCAGGGGAAATCAGGCGCGTGCTGACCAGACCGTTGCGCCCGCTGCCGCGTATATTGAGATTTTGCACGCGGTTGCCGAAACCGGTTACCTGATCCAGTGTCACGTTGATCCCGGCAATGTTCGGCAACACTCCCTCGCGTTGCGGCACATTCGACCATCCGCTCCAGCCCTGCAAATCCAGTTGAGGCAGACGGCCAACAATCCATATACCCTCCTTGCCGGTCTCGTTTTGCTGCCTGCCAAGCACAATGTTGCCGCGCCGGATTGCCCATTTGCCATCGCCGGTCTCGCTACGCAGCAAGGTCGCATCAAAAATTTCGCCGTACTGTAATTTCAGACTGTTTTGTCTGGCATTGATATCCTTCTGCTCGAACTGCAAATTGAGTTTTTGTTCTGGCAGTTTATTGAAAGGACGGGGTAAATCGGAAGTCAGTCCGAGCAAATCAGAACTCACTTTCACGTCGGCCAATTTGTCGCGCACGGAAACCTCCGCCAGCCAGGCGGTTTGTCCGCGCAGTCTGCGCAGCAAGGGATAGGGGTAGGTGGCATGCAGACTGCCCGCATCCAGCGTCCCGTCGGCATGGATGCGCAAGGTTCCCCCCTCGTTGCGCAAGCTGAGTTGCGCCGGCCCGCCCAGAATCTGTGCCGTGACATCCTTAGCCTGGATGGTTTCGTTGCTGAACGTCAACTCACCCCGCACACGCTGCAACAGCGGAACGTGCGCACCCAAATCCAGCTGGTTGTCATCAATGCGATAGCTGCCGCGCACCCTGGCCGGTGCGCCGTGCCCCAGCGGAATCTCCAGGTGCAGTTTAAGCAGACCCTTGCCGCGCGCCTGAAAGTCGTCGGTATAACCATTGAGATAAGTATGCACCGGACTGTTGCGGACATAATCCAGCAAGCGTTGCGTGTCATCTGCCGCTTCGCCATCCACCTCCATCACCAACCCGCCCTGCTTCAGCGTGTCGGGCAAGGCCACCCGCACATTTTGCAAAGCGGCCCCGGCTGTTTTTGCGCGGCTTGCTTTCACTTCCAGCAAGCGGCCCTGGATTAGCAAATCCGCCCGCGCCTGTTCGATGCGCGGCCACGCGGGATCGAATTCGATCGCCACATCGCTGGCCTTGGCAGTGATTCTGAACAAGCCGGTCTTGCCATCCGCAAACGGGAAATCGCGCAGATCGCCGTGCACGCGCAGTTGAAATGAATCAGCCAATCCATCCTGCAACCCGGTCTGCAACCAGCGGTAAGTCGCATCGCCAAAGGCATGCTGCGGAATGTAACGCGCAGCATGGCGCACCGCGACACGTTTCAGGTTGACCGTCAGATCGGCGATGCCCGGGCCGTCGGCAAACTGATACGCGCCGAAGATCGTGCCTGCCAGATCGGCATTGGCCACCCGGATATCGTTCAGCTTGAAATCCCATCCGCGCCGTGGGTTGTGCTGCCAGTCGAGCTGACCCGACAGCCGATCGAACTGCAACGGTTCAGCCAAAAAGCCCGGCGCCTGCACCTTGGAATCACGGCTGTCCAGCGACAGCACACCGTCACTGTCGTTGCCGTCAACACTCCCGCTCAAGCCGGAAAATCCGGGCAATCGACCGACCTGGCGCATGGCGATCTTTTCGAATTGCGCCTGTAGCCGATAGCGCAGCAGTTTCCCGGTATCGCCCTGCCAGCTTGCCCGCAGATTGCGCACGCGGCCCTGTAGCCCCAAATCGGCGATACGCTGCTTCACCTCGACTGCCAGGGGTAGATAGTCCAGCAGGCGTCCCACATCGGCCAGATTGAGCGTATCCGCGCGCGCCTCGCCCGAAGCCGAGCGATAGCCGCTTTTGGCGTTCAA
>CAZSIO010000143.1:0-3341 GCA_964606865.1 uncultured Sideroxydans sp. | reverse complement strand
CGCAGGGCGTGGTGCCCTTCCTCAAGGTGGTGAACGATACGGCGGTGGCGGTGAACCAGGGCGGCAAGCGCAAGGGCGCGGTGTGCGCCTATCTGGAGACCTGGCACCTCGATATCGAGGAATTCCTCGACCTGCGCAAAAATACCGGCGACGACCGCCGCCGCACTCATGACATGAATACCGCCAACTGGATTCCCGACCTGTTCATGAAACGGGTGATGGAAGGCGGGGAGTGGACGCTATTTTCGCCCTCGGACTGCCCCGACTTGCATGACAAGTTCGGTGCGGAGTTCGAGCAGGCCTATCTCGGCTATGAAACGAAAGCGGCCAATGGCGAGCTGAAACTGTTCCGGAAAGTGGCGGCGCAAAGCCTGTGGCGCAAGATGCTGACCATGCTGTTCGAGACCGGTCATCCGTGGGTGACTTTCAAGGATCCGTGCAATATCCGCAGCCCGCAGCAGCATGTCGGGGTGGTGCACAGTTCCAACTTGTGCACCGAGATCACGCTGAACACCTCCGCAGATGAAATTGCCGTGTGCAATCTGGGTTCGGTCAACCTGGTGGCGCATCTTTATCCGCAGGGGCATGAAAAAGCCGGGCAGATCGACCATGACAAATTGAAGCGCACGGTGCATACCGCCATGCGCATGCTGGATAACGTGATCGACATCAATTACTACGCGGTCGCTAAAGCGCGCAATTCAAACCTCAAACATCGCCCGGTCGGACTTGGCATCATGGGCTTCCAGGATTGCCTGCACGAGTTGCGTGTCCCTTATGCGTCGGCACCGGCAGTCGAGTTTGCCGACCGCTCGATGGAGGCGGTCTGTTACTACGCGTATTGGGCCTCCACCGAGTTGGCGGAAGAGCGCGGTCGTTACGCGTCGTATCGCGGCAGTCTGTGGGATCGGGGCGTTCTGCCGCAGGACAGCCTGAACCTGTTGCGCGACCAGCGCGGCGGCTATGTCGAAGTCGATATGTCCGCCAGTTTGGACTGGGACGCGCTGCGCGGTCGTATCCGCCAGTTTGGCATGCGCAACTCGAACTGCGTGGCGATTGCGCCGACGGCGACCATTTCCAACATCATCGGCGTGTCGGCGTGCATTGAGCCGACTTACCAGAACATCTTCGTCAAGTCGAATCTGTCTGGCGAATTCACCGTCATCAACGAGCACCTGGTGGCCGACCTGAAACAACTCGGCTTGTGGGACGAAGTGATGGTCGCCGATCTGAAATATTTTGACGGCAGCCTGACCAAGATCGATCGTATCCCGGCGGAGTTGCGCAGTCTTTACGCCACCGCGTTCGAAATCGAGCCGCAGTGGCTGATCGAGGCGGCCTCACGGCGCCAGAAATGGATCGACCAGGCTCAATCGCTCAACATCTATATGTCCGGCGTTTCCGGGCGCAAGCTGGATGAAACCTACAAGCTGGCGTGGCTGCGCGGATTGAAGACCACCTATTACCTGCGCACCCTGGGCGCCACTTCGGCGGAAAAATCCACCTCGCGTGCCGGTTCGCTCAATGCGGTGTCGAACAGCAGCACGGCAGCGGTTGAGGAGACGAAATTTTGCTCCATTGATAATCCGGAGTGCGAGGCTTGTCAGTAACTGTGTTGAAGTGCCGATTGTGCGCATGCGAAACGAATTGAAGGATTTTATATGCTGAATTTTGAAGACGAAGCCATACCAAACGCGCTGCCTGCATCGGCACGTATGCCATCCGCCAACCCGCAGCCTGATACAAGCGAGGGTTACACCATCGCTTCCACCTCCAGCGGCCGCATTCGGGTCGAAGACAAACGCATCATCAACAGCAGTGCTGATGTCAATCAACTGGTGCCGTTCAAATACAAGTGGGCGTGGGAAAAATATCTGGCGGCTTGTGCCAACCATTGGATGCCGC
The DNA here is from genome assembly GCA_964606865.1 of uncultured Sideroxydans sp. Taxonomy (GTDB): domain Bacteria; phylum Pseudomonadota; class Gammaproteobacteria; order Burkholderiales; family Gallionellaceae; genus Sideroxyarcus. The sequence continues at coordinate 1,436 of CAZSIO010000143.1, read as the reverse complement.
AAGAGGTCAACATGTCGGCCGATATCGCATTGTGGAAGAAGCCGGATGGATTGAGCGAGGACGAGCGCCGCTTGGTGATGCGCAATCTGGGTTTCTTTACCACTGCCGACAGTCTGGCTGCGAACAATATCGTGCTGGGCTCATACCGCCACATTACCAATCCGGAATGCCGGCAATATTTGCTGCGCCAGGCATTCGAAGAGGCCATCCACACCCACGCCTATCAGTACATCGTGGAAAGTCTCGGCTTGGACGAGGGCGAGGTCTTCAACATGTATCACGAGGTCCCCAGCATCCGCGCCAAGGATGAGTTTTTGTTACCTTTCATCGACGTGCTGACCAATCCGGATTTCAAGACGGGCACGCCGGAAAACGATCAAAAGCTGTTGCGCAGCCTGATTGTGTTTGCCTGCATCATGGAAGGTTTGTTCTTCTACGTTGGCTTCGTGCAGATCCTGGCCCTGGGTCGGCAGAACAAGATGACCGGTGCGGCGGAGCAGTATCAGTACATCTTGCGCGACGAATCCATGCACCTGAATTTTGGCGTGGACGTCATCAACCAGATCAAGCTGGAGAATCCGCAACTGTGGACGCCGACCTTCCGCGAAGAGATACGCAGCTTGATCCAGAAAGGTGTCGAGCTGGAATATCGCTATGCCGAAGACACCATGCCGCGCGGGGTGCTGGGACTCAACGCCGGCATGTTCAAGGAATATTTGCGCTTTATCGCGAATCGACGCTGCCAGCAGATTGGTATTGATGTACTCTACCAAGGCGCAATGAATCCGTTCCCGTGGATGGCCGAGATGATCGACCTGAAGAAAGAAAAGAACTTCTTTGAGACGCGCGTAACTGAATACCAAACCGGAGGGGCGTTGTCGTGGGACTGAACTTTGATATTCTTTCGGTGGAGGCTAACTTGCGCAGCAAGTTAAGGGCGGCTCTGCTGTCCGGCGGTAGCCAAAAGAACTTCTTTGAGGCGCGTGTGACTGAATATCAAACAGGCGGAGCGTTGTCGTGGGACTAGGGAATTTGAAAAAGGCTGCTTTTGCAGCCTTTTTCACAAGGGCTTCAGGGTTGCTGCAGCTTGGCGCACTGAAGGTGTAGTAGGTGTTGTTCTTTATTAACTTTCATATTTTGAGGAGGTTGAAATGGTAGCAGCAAAGAAAGCTAAACCTGCAGCAAAGAAGGCAGTAGCCAAGAAACCGGCTGCCAAGAAGGCCGTTGCCAAGAAACCGGCTGCCAAAAAGGCCGTTGCCAAGAAGGCCGTTGCCAAGAAGGCCGTTGCCAAGAAACCGGTAGCCAAGAAGGCAGTAGCCAGGAAACCGGCTGCTAAAAAGGCCGCTGCCAAGAAACCGGCAGCAAAGAAGGCAGTAGCCAAGAAACCGGCTGCTAAAAAGGCCGCTGCCAAGAAACCGGCAGCAAAGAAGGCAGTA
>CAZSIO010000142.1:0-3373 GCA_964606865.1 uncultured Sideroxydans sp. | reverse complement strand
ATCCAGCACGGCAAAGCGGATGCGGGTGGTGACGACCCGGCATTCCGTCCGCTCGTCTAGCGCCACCGCAACGGCGGTGATGACCTCATGCGTTCCCCCGGACAACTTGCGCAAAATCTCCGCCGCGTGGGCGTCGTTGTCCGGTTTGCCGATGATTTCCCCGTTGAATGTCACCACCGTGTCGGCGGTGAGAATGGGCGCCGCGCGCAGACCGCGCAGGCGCAAGGATTCCTGCGCGGCTTGTGCCTTTTCGCGGCAGACGCGCTCGACATAGGCGGCGGGCGACTCCTGCGCCAGCGGCAACTCGTCCACATCAATTTGGCGGCGCGGGTCGTTGCGCAACAGCAACAGGTCGAAGCGGATGCCGATCTGTTTCAGCAGTTCGCGCCGGCGCGGGCTTTGCGAGGCAAGATAAATTCGACTCAATTTTTACTCCCGATGGTACGGGTGATTGTGCAGCAGGCTGTGGGCGCGGTACAACTGCTCGGCCAGCAGCACGCGCACCATGCCGTGCGGCAGGGTAAAAGCCGACAGTGCCATGAGTTGCTGCGCGCGCTGCTTGATCGAGTCGTGCAGTCCGTCCGCGCCGCCGATGACGAAGGCGATATCGCTGCCGGCCTGCATCCAGCCTTGCATCTGCTGCGCGAGTTGTTTGGTCGTGGGGGTGGCGCCGTGTTCGTCCAGCGCGATGCAGCGCGCCGCATCGGGCAGGGCGGCGCGGATGCGCTGCGCTTCCGCGTCCATGATCTGCGCCGTGGTTTTCCCCGTGCTGCGCGGCTCCGGCTTGATTTCGACCAGTTCGATCTTTGCCTCGCGCGGCATGCGCTTGGCGTACTCGTTGAAGCCTGTAGTGATCCACGCCGGCATCTTGTTGCCCACCGCGAGGATCAGCAGCTTCATTTTGCGGCGTGGGCGCGCAGCTTGGGCTGCACGCCCCACAGTTCTTCGAGATTGTAATAGGCGCGCACCGCCGGCTGCATGATGTGGACGACGACATCGCCCAGATCGACCAGCACCCATTCGCCGCTGTCTCCGCCCTCGATGCCGAGCGCATTTTCGCCGAGCTCCTTCAGTTTTTCTTCCACGTGGTCGGCCAGCGCCTTGGTCTGGCGCGTGGATTGCGCGCTGGCGATCACCATCGCTTCGAACAGCGAGTTGAATTTGCGCGTGTCGATGACTTCAATGTCCAGCGCCTTGATGTCTTCCAGCGCGGCCACGATGGCTTGGGTCTTTTCTTTTGCGTTCAGCATGGTTTTTTATAGAGTGAGTGAGTGTTGATGTAATGGGCAACGGCATCCGGCACGAGATAGCGGATGTTTTTCTTTTCCGCACAGCGGCGGCGGATGTCGGTGGCAGAGATGTCGAGCGCGGGCATGTCGGCGACGAAGATGCGTCCGGCCGGGGCTTCGTGCAGCGCGCGCGCGCCGGGGGCGAGGCGCGCCTGATATTCGGCTTGCAGTGCGGCATCCGCTTGCGCCATCGCGTTGCCCAGCGGCTGCCCGCCCGCGCGTTGCAGCACCACGATATGCGCCAACCCGAACAGGCGCAGCCAGTCATGCCAGGTATGCAGTTGCAGAAAAGCGTCGCCGCCGAGAATCAGACACAACGGTTGCTCTGCACCCAACTCGGCGCGCAACGAGGTGAGCGTGTCCACCGTGTAACAGGGGTCGCTGCGGAACACCTCGCGCACATCGACCTGGAAATCGGGATGGCCGCCGATGGCCAGACGCACCATCTCCCAGCGCGCCTGTGCCGGGGCGAATGGCGCGGCGCGGTGCGGCGGCGTGCCCGCCGGGAGGAAACAGACCTGCGCCAGCCCGCACTGTTCCAGCGCCTCCTGCGCGATGCGCAGATGCCCATGATGGATGGGGTCGAACGTGCCGCCGAGGATACCGATGGGTGCGGTGCTCACTGCTTACAGCGCAAGACGCCGCATGTCGGACAGCACATGCGCGAGGTAGGTGGTGAAACGCGCGGCGGCCGCGCCATCGATCACGCGGTGGTCGTACGAGAGCGACAGCGGCAGCATCAGGCGCGGCACGAACTCGCCGTCCTTCCACACCGGTTTCATGCTGGCGCGCGACACGCCGAGGATGGCGACCTCGGGCGCGTTGATGATGGGCGTGAAGGCGGTGCCGCCGATGCCGCCCAGGCTGGAGATGGAGAAACAGCCGCCCTGCATGTCCGCCGCGCTGATCTTCAGGTCGCGCGCCTTGGCGCTCACTTCGCCCAGTTCCTTCGCCAGTTGTACGATGCCTTTTTGATCCACGTCGCGGATCACCGGCACCATCAGGCCATTCGGCGTATCGACGGCGACGCCGATGTGGATGTATTTCTTCAGCACCAGATTTTCGCCGCCCGCATCGAGCGAGGCGTTGAAATCGGGGAAGTGCTTGAGCGTGTGCGCGCAGGCCTTGAGCATGAAAGCGAGCGGCGTGATCTTGATGTTCTGCTTGGCGTACTCCGCGCCGAGCTCCTTGCGGAAGGCTTCCATCTCGCTGATGTCGGCTTCCTCGAATTGCGTCACGTGCGGGATCATCACCCAGTTGCGGTGCAGGTTGGCGCCGGAAATCTTCTTGATACGCGACAGGGCGCGCGTCTCGATCTCGCCGAATTTGGCGAAGTCCACGTCCGGCCAGGGCAGCAGCCCCGGCAATGCGCCGCCGCCCGTTGCACCTTGCGGTTGGGCCAGCGCGCGTTTGACGAAGTTCTGCACGTCGTCCTTGGTGACGCGGCCTTTTTCGCCGCTGCCGCCAACTTGCGTCAGGTTCACACCGAGTTCGCGCGCGAAGCGGCGGATGGACGGGCTGGCGTGCGCGCTGCCGCCGGACGCAGCAGGCGCGGGTGAGGTCATCGCGGCAACGGGGGCGGGGGCTGGCGCGGGTTTTGCGGCAACCGGTGCAGATGCCGCCGGCGCAGCAGTTTGCGGTGCGGGCTCCGCCTTCACGGCAGCGCTACCTTCGACCAGGGCGATCAGATCGCCTTCCGATACCTTGTCACCGGCCTTGATCTTCATTTCCTTGACCACGCCCGCGAAGGGCGCGGGCACATCCATGGTCGCCTTGTCGGTCTCCAGCGTGATCAGTGTCTGTTCGGCGGCGAGGGTGTCGCCTTTTTTCACTGCCACTTCGATCACGGTCACACCCTTGAACCCGCCGATGTCTGGTACTTTTACTTCGTTGATTTGTGCCACGTCGTTCTCCTGGCTGTCACGATAGGTGGGTCGGACTTCAGTCCGACTGGTCGGGTTGAAACCCGACCTGTAAAAACATCACGCTTTACACCGTTGTCGGGTTCGGTTTGTTGGCATCGATCTGATACAGCTTGATCGCGCGGCTCACCTCTTTTGCGTCAACCTTGCCGGCATCGGCCA
>CAZSIO010000141.1:0-3378 GCA_964606865.1 uncultured Sideroxydans sp. | reverse complement strand
GCTACTTTATCCTGCTACGCCCCAGCCCATCACCGAAATAGAAGGTGAATTCCGGTTTGTTTCTTTCACAGTTTGCCTTTTACCCAACTTTCAACGGCGGCCAGCGCCTTCGCCAAGTGTTCCGGTTGCGTACCGCCTGCCTGCGCCATGTCCGGGCGGCGGTCGCGACTCGTTACTGGCGCAGCCAGCCGTTTGCGGGAGCGACATGCACGCCCGGACTCACCGAACTACAACTTCGCCTTAACCCAATCCAGAACAGCGGCCAGCGCCTTCGCCAAGTGTTCCGGTTGCGTACCGCCCGCCTGCGCCATGTCCGGGCGGCGGTCGCGACTCGTTACTGGCGCAGCCAGCCGTTTGCGGGAGCGACATGCACGCCCGGACTCACCGAACTACAACTTCGCCTTAACCCAATCCAGAACAGCGGCCAGCGCCTTCGCCAAGTGTTCCGGTTGCGTACCGCCCGCCTGCGCCATGTCCGGGCGGCCGCCGCCTTTGCCACCAACCTGTTGCGCCACAAAGTTGACCAGTTCGCCCGCCTTGACTTTGCTGGTGACATCAGGCGTCACCCCCGCGATCAGGCTCACTTTGCCCTCGCTCACGGCGGCCAGCACAATCACGGCAGTCTTGAGTTTGTCGCGCAGCTTGTCCAGGGTCTCGCGCAGAGACGCCACGTCTGCATCGTCCAACCTGGTGGCCAGCACCTTTACGCCATTACAGTCTTGTGCCTGCGCGACAAGCTCATCGCCCTGTGCGGAAGCAAGCCGGGACTTCAAGGCCGCGAGTTCTTTTTCCAGCGCCTTCACGTTGTCGAGAATCTGCGTGACGCGTGCCGCCGCCTCTTGCGGCTGAACCTTCACTGCATCGGCGACTTGCTGCAACTGCTGTTCCTGCTGTTGCACCAGCGCCAGTGCGCCTTCGCCGGTGACCGCTTCCACACGCCGGATGCCGGCAGCCACCCCGCTCTCGGCGACGATCTTGAACAGGCCGATGTCACCCGTGCGCCTCACGTGCGTACCGCCGCACAGTTCGCGCGACGAGCCGATGTCGATCACCCGCACTTCATCGCCATATTTTTCGCCGAACAGCATCATCGCGCCGGTCTTTTGCGCGGACTCGATATCCATCACGCGCGACTGACAGTCGGCATTCGCCAGAATCTCCGCGTTGACGATACCTTCCACCTTGCGTATCTCGGCATCCGTCATCGGCTGCGTGTGCACAAAGTCGAAACGCGTCTTGTCGGCATCCACCTGCGAACCTTTTTGGTGCACATGCTCGCCCAGCGTTTCGCGCAAGGCTTTGTGCATCAAGTGCGTTGCCGAGTGATTGCGCATGGTGCGACTGCGCGCAGCAACATCCACTTTCGCGACAACACCGTTACCCACAGCCAGTTTGCCCGTCTTAACCACACCGTGATGACCGAACACCGTCGCCTGAATTTTCTGCGTGTCTTCCACGTCGAAGATGCCGTGCGAGCTGCGCAGCTCGCCCCTGTCGCCGACCTGTCCGCCGGACTCGGCGTAGAACGGGGTGTCATCCAGCACCACCACGCCGCTGTCGCCTTCATGCAGTTCGTTGACCGCTGTGCCGTCCTTGTACAGCGCAAGGATATTGCCCTTGTGCTCCAGCGTGTCGTAACCGTGGAAAGTGGTGGTTTTTCCAGCGTATTCCAGATTGGCCGCCATCTTGAATTTTCCTGCCGCGCGCGCCTGCTCCTTCTGCCGCGCCATGGCAGCGTTGAATGCCTTGTCGTCCACCGACACCCCGCGCTCGCGGCAGATGTCGGCGGTCAGGTCGAGCGGGAAGCCATAGGTGTCATGCAGCTTGAATGCCAGCTCGCCGTTGAATACAGCATGGCTTCCCTCACCCTGCCCTCTCCCGGAGGGAGAGGGTTCTGCTTCCCTCTCCCCCCGGGAGAGGGATTGAGGGTGAGGGAGCGCTCCCAAAGCTGCTAATTCACTTTCAAGGATCGCCATGCCATTCTCGATGGTGGCAAAGAAACGCTCTTCTTCCAACTTAAGGATGCCTTTCACGCGCACCTGTTCGGCGGCCAACTCGGGATAGGCACTGCCCATCTGCTCCACCAGGTCGGGCACCATCTTGTAGAAGAATGCGGCGCGCGCGCCCAGCTTGTAGCCGTGGCGGATGGCGCGGCGGATGATGCGGCGCAGCACATAGCCGCGGCCTTCGTTGCCGGGGATCACACCGTCGGCGATGAGGAACGAGCAGGCGCGGATATGGTCGGCCAATACCTTGAGCGAAGGCGAATTGAGATCGGCGCAATGTGTCTCGCGCGCGGCGGCCTTGATCAACGCCTGAAACAGGTCGATCTCGTAATTGGCATGCACGCCCTGCATCACCGCCGAGATGCGCTCCAGCCCCATGCCGGTATCGACCGATGGCCTGGGCAGCGGATGCATCACACCCGCTTCGTCGCGGTTGTACTGCATGAACACGTTGTTCCAGATTTCGATATAGCGGTCGCCGTCTTCTTCCGGCGTGCCGGGCAAACCGCCGGGGATGTGCGCGCCGTGGTCGTAGAAAATTTCGGTGCAGGGGCCGCAGGGGCCGGTGTCGCCCATCATCCAGAAGTTGTCGGACGCGTAGCGCGCGCCCTTGTTGTCGCCGATGCGGATCACGCGGGAGACTTCCAGACCGACCTCCTTGGTCCAGATGTTGTATGCCTCATCATCCTCGGCATACACGGTGACGTAGAGTTTTTCCCTGGGCAGTTTGAATACTTCGGTCAGCAGCTCCCATGCGTAATTGATGGCATCACGCTTGAAGTAATCGCCGAAGCTGAAGTTGCCCAGCATTTCAAAAAAGGTGTGGTGGCGGGCGGTGTAACCGACGTTCTCCAGATCGTTGTGCTTGCCGCCGGCGCGCACACATTTTTGCGCAGAAGTAGCGCGGGAATAGGGTCGTTTGTCGAAACCGAGGAACACATCCTTGAACTGGTTCATACCCGCGTTGGTGAACAACAGCGTCGGGTCTTCGTGCGGCACCAGCGAACTGCTGGGTACAACGGTATGCCCCTTGGAGGCGAAAAAATCCAGAAACTTCTGGCGGATCTCACTGCTTTTCATCTGGTCACCGATCGACGCGATTGTTCAATAAACACGCCGCCCAGCGGGCGGCAGCACAGCGCGAATCATACCATTTGACCGGCGCTTAGGGCATGGCGAATCAGTCCTCGTCCGCCTGCCTCACGCCGGCGGATTTCAGCACCTTGAGGATCACTTCGATGGAAAACCCGCGCGATTGCAAGAAACGCATCTGCCTGGCTTTTTCTTTGTCTTCGCGGGGTTGAATGCCGAACTTTCTTTGCCACACATCGCGCGCCGCATCCAGTTCGGATTCTTTCAATGCGGGCAAGGC
>CAZSIO010000140.1:0-3380 GCA_964606865.1 uncultured Sideroxydans sp. | reverse complement strand
ATGAAGTGGAACGCAGCGGCTGCCATGTCCTGCAGGAGCGCGTGTCGCTGACACCGACTTACAAGCTGTGGCTAGCGGTCAAGGCATGGTTGAAAAATTGAAATGAAGCCCTCTCCCCAACCCTCTCCCGCCAGCGGGAGAGGGAGCGATCGTGAGAAGCAATTCATAAATCCAGCCATCATCGGCGGCGGCTATGCCGGCATGGCGGCAGCGGTGGAACTGGCCGCACGCGGCATCCCGGTTACGGTATTCGAAAGCGCGAAACAGCTCGGCGGGCGGGCGCGCGGCGTGCACATTCCAAACCCCATTCGGCAGAAGGAACAACAACACGACCGGCCCTCTATCCAACTTTCCCCCGGAGGAGGAAAAGGCGACCGTCCCCTTGCGGGGAATTATTTGACTCTGGACAACGGCCAGCATCTGTTGCTCGGCTGCTACCACGAGACGCTGCGCCTGATTGAACGCGTTGGTGGCGACATTGAACGGGATTTTTTGCGCCTGCCGCTGCAGCTTGATCTGCATGGCCATTTCTCCCTCAAAGCCCCATACCTGCCGGCTCCGTTTCACCTCCTGTTCGCCCTGCTTGCAGCGCAAGGATTGACCTGGAAGGAACGTATGAAAGCGGCGGGTTTCATGCGGCAACTACAAGGGTTGCACTTCCGCTTGCCTGGCGATATGACGGTCAGCGAACTGCTTGTCCGCTTCGGCCAAGATGCCGATCTCACCCTCAAGTTATGGGAGCCGCTCTGCATCGCAGCCTTGAACACGCCGATCCATCAAGCATCCGCCCAAGTGCTGCTCAATGTGCTGCGCGACGCGCTGAACCGCACCCGCGCCGACAGCGACATGCTGCTGCCGCGACTCGACTTTACCGCGCTGTTCCCGCAGCGCGCAGCCGCATATGTTGAACGGCACGGCGGTAAGGTGCAGCTTTCCTGTGGCGCGGAAACCATCGTCGCGCGTGACGACGGCATCGAACTGATCACCGCGCACGGCAGACAATGTTTCAGCCATGTTATCTGTGCTGCCGCGCCCGGTGCGGCAGCCAGGCTGTTGCGCCCGCTTGCCGGGCTCGCAAACACCGTGGCCCGGATCGACAGCCTGCAACAGCAACCGATCTATACCGTCTATCTGCAATTCCCGGCCACGGTCGGATTGCCGCAGCCGATGCTCGGCCTGCATCAGCGCACCAGCCAGTGGCTGTTCGACAAGGGGCGCATCGCCGGGCAACACGGCCTGCTCGCCGCCGTCATCAGCGCGGAGGGACTCCATCAGGCATTGAGCCAGGAAGAATTGGCGCAAAAAGTCATCGCCGAACTGCATGAAGAATTCGGCATCACCGCAGCCCCCCTTTGGCACAAGGTCATCGCCGAGAAACAGGCCACCTTCTGTTGCGCGCCCAACTTGCAACGGCCGCCGCAAACCACCGCACTCACCGGATTGTTGCTGGCCGGCGACTACACTGCGGGCGACTATCCGGCTACGCTGGAGGGCGCTGTATTGAGCGGCATCCGTGCCGCCGCACTGGCGACTCAAGACAGCCCGCAGCGCTTGTGATACCTTGTGCGCAAAATCCAATCCCAGCAGGAGGTTAATGTGGACGAGTTAGATGCCATCCAGACCAGTCTCGCCAGTTTTACGCAGCGCCTGGACGAAGTCGCCTCGAATCAGTTCAACGAGATTCGCAAGTGTTCTTTCTTTGACCCGATCCCCAGTGAGGCACTGCAATCGATCGCCCGGCTGACTTCGATCAAAACCTTCAAAAACGGGGAAAAAATTACCTCGGAGGGGGATGAGATCAACGCCTTCTACGTCATTCTCTTTGGCAAGACGAGTGTGCATGTGCGCAACAACGAGGTTGCCATCCTCCACAGCGGGGAATGTATCGGTGAAGCCGCTTTCTTTGCCTCCGAGGTGACATCACGCTCTGCCACCGTCATCGCCGAGGGTGAAGTGATTGCGGCTGAGTTCAAAAAGTCCGACATCAAGTCGTTGAGCGGGGAGAACATCACTTATATGGACAAAGCCCTGATGAATGCCCTGTTCCGCAAATTGCAACACGCCAATCGCAAGATCGAGGAGTTATTGCGCTGACTCCATGAGCATCATCGCGGTATTCAACCAGAAAGGCGGGGTCGGCAAAACCACCACGGCGCTTAACCTGACCGCCGCATTGCAGCACAATGGCCGCAACCCCTGTGCCATCGACCTCGACCCGCAGGCGCAATTCTCCTCAATTTCCAAAGTCAGTGTCCGCTCCGGGGATGACACGCTGCTGTCCCTGTTTCAACGGAATCGACCTTTGCGCGATCTGCTGCAACCCTCTCCGTGTGGTTTTAACGTGATTCCCTCGCACACCGAACTGGCCAAGGTGGATGTCCTGTTCGGCAAGGGATACAACGTGGTGAACCGGCTGCATACTGCGCTGCGCAGTGAGGAATTCGGAACGAACCCGAGTGCGTCGCTGATCATGGATTGCAGTCCGATGATCGGCGTGCTGTCCCTGAATGCAATATTCGCCTGCGACGGTCTGATCGTCCCGATCTCCGCCGACCATCTATCCCTGCAAGGGGCGATGCACATCGAGAAAACATTGCATGCGCTGGAGCCCGTGCTCAAGCGCCGCGTCAAGCGGCGTTACCTGCTCACCCGTTTCGACCGGCGCCGGCGCATGGCGTGGGAAGTGCTGGAACAGGCGCAGGCGCGTTTTGGGAAAGATGTCTGTCAGACCTGCATCGCTGAAAACGTGAGCCTGGCGGAAAGCCCGGCGCTCAACCAAACCGTGTTCGAATATGCGCCCGGCAGTCGCGGCGCGCGTGATTACGCGGAGTTGTTGCAGGAATTGCTCGGGAACGGGTTTATCGAGTGAGTCTTACTTCGAGATCAGCGTGATGATCTCTTCCATCGACACCGCGTGTTGTGACCTGGCTTCATCTGCTCCGCGCTTCCCGCACGACAACACCTCGCAGTGGTGGTACATCTGGCGCAGCTTGCGTTCCGCTTCCGCCTGATCGCCCGCGCCGATCACCACACTGACGATGTGCTGTCCGTCGCGTGTCCGAATCGAGAAATCGAATTTCTGCATGGCCGCTAACCCCCGCTTTGCAACTTTCGCGCGCGCCTTGCTTCATACAGGCAGATGCCGGTGCTGACCGAAACATTGAGACTTTCCACGCTGCCCGACATCGGAATGCGCGCCAGCTGATCACAGGTCTCCCGCGTCAGGCGGCGCAATCCCTCTCCCTCCGCGCCCAGCACCAGCGCCAGCGCGCCGGTCTGCTTCACATCATATAAATCCGTCTCCGCTTCGCCCTCCATGCCGACTACCCAGATGTCGCGCTCCTTCAGTTCGCGCAGGGTGCGCGCCAGATTGGTGACGG
>CAZSIO010000139.1:0-3394 GCA_964606865.1 uncultured Sideroxydans sp. | reverse complement strand
GGGGCGAAGGCGGTGGCGATGTCCTCGCGCACCACCGTCGTCCAGCCAAACCCCGCGTAGTCGCGGTAACCCGAGGAACTGGCATGACCCACCAGATAGGTCTTGCCGTCGCTGAAGCGCTCGATGTGGTAACCCGTTTGATTTCCGGCGCGATAGTGGCGCATCATTTTCGGCGCCAATTGATCAAACTCGCTCCAGGCCGGCGCATCACCCGACAATACCTTGCCGTCGCGGCTCAACAGGAAGATGTCCTGCCCCGGCGTGCGCGCGCTGTCGAGCGCTTCAGCCGCCCAACTCCAGTAGATGTGCCCGCACAGCACGCCCAGCAGATTGTTCTGGTGGTCGAACACAGGGGAAGCAACATCCACCAGATAAAAGGTCTCACCGCTCGGGTTCGGCAACAGCTTGGCCAGCAGCATGGCATCGTGCACGTCGCCGATGTAGTCGCCCTTGCGCCCTTCGGTGCACCACGGGCGCTTGGACAGGTTCTTGCCTTCCAGATAGCCGCCGGTGCCGACCAGCCCGATCCCGTTGGTGTCGCAAAATCCGATCCATGCGTAGGCGTCGAAATTGGTCTGCAGGCGTTCCATGAGTTCGCGCTTGCGCGCCACCGCTACATTGGGATCGCGCATCTCGTCCAACCGTGCCGCATTGCGGATCTCGCGGCTGCGTTCGTACATGCCGCGGTCCAGTACATCCAGCGCATTCTGCGCGCGGCGCACGAAGGCCTCGCCCTCGCGCTGTTCGATCTGCTGGCGGCTGGCCTCTGCCGCATAAAAACTAATCGCGGTGGTCACTAGCAACACGATGGCACCGGTGGCGAGGCCGATCTCGGCACGCAGACTGCGGCGCGGATCAACGCGTTTGAGACAGTGTTTCATTTTGCCTCCCGCAGGCGGCTTTCAAAATCAACCAGCGGCATCGGCTTGCCAAAAAAATAACCCTGATACGCATGGCACCCGCGCAGGTTGAGGAATTGTTCCTGCTCCACCGTCTCCACCCCTTCGGCAATCACGTTCAGGCCCAGCGCTTCGGTCATGGCGATGATGGTCTGCACGATGGCGGCATCATTGGGGTCGCTGGCGATATCGCGCACAAAACTCTGGTCGATCTTGATCTGGTCCAGCGGCAGGCGCTTCAGGTATTGCAGCGAGGAATAGCCGGTGCCGAAATCGTCCATCGAGAAACTGATGCCGAGCAGTTTCAGCTCGCGCATTTTCTCAATGGTTTCTTCGACGTTCTCCAGCACCGTGCTTTCGGTCAGCTCCAGCTTCAGGCGGGACGGCTTGACGCCGGTCTCGAGCAGAATGCGCTGCACAAGCGGCACGAATTCGGCGGTGCGGAACTGGCGCGCGCTGACGTTCACGGCCAGGGTCAGATCACAGGTCTGCGCATCCTGCTGCCAGGCTTTGAGTTGCAGGCAAGCCTCGCGCAGCGCCCAACTGCCCATCGCCACGATCTGCCCCGTCTCTTCGGCCAGCGGAATGAACTCGGCGGGGGACACCAGCCCGCGCTGCGGGTGCTGCCAGCGCATCAGCACTTCGGCACCGAGTGGGCGGTGCCGGGCATCCACCTGCAACTGGTAATACAGACGCAGTTGATCGCCGGCCAGGGCGCGCTCCAGCTCGTTCTCCAGTTCGAGCCGTGCATCGATGATCGCCTGCATCCCGGGATCATAGAAACGGATGGTGTTGCGTCCCGCCTGTTTGGCCTGATACATGGCGATATCCGCGTATTTGAACAGCGACTCGATATTCTCGCCATGCCCGCGCAGCATCACGACCCCGATGCTGGGTGAAATGTGATGCGCATATTCGCCGAGCTGATAGGGTTCGTTCAGCGCGCTGCGGATCTTTTCCGCCACCGATTCGGCTCGTTCCGCCGCCTCCTGCGGCGAAGTACTCAAACCGTCCAACATCAGCACGAATTCGTCGCCCCCCCAGCGCGCCACGGTATCGCCTTCGCGCACGCAGGTCTGCAAGCGGCGCGCCACTTCGCGCAACAACCGGTCGCCGGCATCATGCCCCTTGGAGTCGTTGAGTTTCTTGAAATTGTCCAGATCGAGCAGGATCAGCGCCGCGTGCTGCCCGCTGCGCGCGCTGACCGCCATCGATTGCAGCACCCGCTCCTGCAACAGACGCCGATTCGGCAGATGGGTCAGCACGTCGTAAAACGCCAGTCGATGGATGTGCCGTTCTTTTTCGCGGCGCGCGGAGATGTCGAGGAAGGTGGCCACCGCACCGACGACTGTTCCATCCTTGAGGGTGGCATGCGACCAGTATTCGACCGGCAACGCCACGCCATCCTTGCGCCAAAAGACTTCGTTATCAGAATGCGCGGAGCGGTTCAGCTTGAACGCCTGATAGATGAGACATTCGGATCGCGGATAGGGTTTGCCGTCGGCATACGAATGATGGATCAGGGTGTGGATATGCTTTCCCAGCACTTCGTCCGCGCGATCAAAACCCAGGATGCGCAGGAACGCGGCGTTGACAAAGGTGCAGTTGCCCTGCATGTCCACGCCGTACATGCCTTCCGCCATCGAATCGAGCAGCCGTTGCAGGTGATCCTGCGAATCTTGCAGCGCCTGCTGCGCCGCGCGGCGCTCGCGGATGTCGCGGCAGGAACCAAAGACGCGGGCGTTGGGCAACAGCGCCGCGTTCAGCTCGAACGGAATCTTGTCGCCGTCGCGGGTCAGCAAGCGAATCTCGAACACATGCCGCCCGGGAACGCTCACGATCTGCTTGCCAACCTCGCGGTAGCGTTCGCGCCAATCCGCCGGCACCAGGTCGAAAGCAGACATCGCGTACAGTTCACTGCGCTCATAACCGAGCAACGCGACCACATTGTCGTTGACATACACGATGCGTCCATTCTGCTCGGTGATGAACACCGCATCGGGCGCACTTTGCAAAGTCATGCGCAAGCGCTCTTCGCTTTCGCGCATCGCCTCGATCATGCCGCGCGACACTTCTTCCGACTTTTGCAACAACTGCGTGTGCCGGTGCTCCAGATCTTCCAGTTCATCTGCGTTCTTGCGCGCCATGCGCTGGTCGAACAGGCTGGCCAGCAGGCCGCCACCGAACCAGAACAACGCGGTCAGCGCCACCATGACGGCCAATACATTTGAATCGATGCGCAGGGAATCGACACGGCACACCGCATCCGGCTGGATCTGCACGCCGAGCATGGCGACGTAGTGCATGGCGGAGATGGCCAGCCCCAGCATGGCCCCGCCCAGCAGATTGCGCGGTGTGCCGTGCAGCTTGAGCCATTCGGCGCGATACATGAAATACAGCGCGCCCCAGGAGGCGGCGATGGCGATCAGCACGGACGAGGTGAAAACGAGCGGGTTGTAGCGGATGGCCGGCATCATCTTGAGCGCGGCCATGCC
>CAZSIO010000138.1:0-3410 GCA_964606865.1 uncultured Sideroxydans sp. | reverse complement strand
GCCGGACACCGTGGGTTACAGCATCCCCGTATTGTGGGGCGAGCGCTTCAAGGAGTTGATCGCGCGCGTGCCAAACAGCAACAAGGTCATCTGGTCCACGCACTGCCACAACGACTTGGGCATGGCGTCGGCCAACTCGCTGGCCGCCGTGATGAACGGCGCGCGCCAGGTCGAGTGCACCATCAACGGTCTGGGCGAGCGCGCGGGCAATGCGTCACTGGAAGAGGTGGTGATGGCGGTGAAGACGCGGCGCGACATTTTTACGTGCGACACCACCATCGACACCACACAGATCGTGCCGACCTCCAAGCTGGTGTCCAGCATCACCGGCTATCCGGTGCAGCCGAACAAGGCCATCGTCGGCGCGAACGCCTTTGCGCATGAGTCGGGTATCCACCAGGACGGTGTGCTCAAGCATCGCGAGACCTACGAGATCATGCGCGCCGAGGATGTGGGCTGGGGCGCCAACAAGATGGTGATGGGCAAGCACTCCGGCCGCGCCGCCTTCCGCGCGCGTTTGCAGGAATTGGGTATCGTGCTGGAAGGCGAGGAGGCCGTGAACGCGGCTTTCGCGCGTTTCAAGGACTTGGCCGACAAGAAGCACGAGATCTTCGACGAGGACTTGCAGGCGCTGGTGAGCGACGAAGGCGTGACCCAGATCAGCGAGCATTTCCGTCTGGTGGCGATGGGCGCGCATTCCGAAACCGGCGCGATGCCGGTGGCGCGGGTGGTGTTGAGCGTCGGCGGCAAGGAGCAGCAGGCCGACGCGCAGGGCGGCGGGCCGGTGGATGCCACCTTCAAGGCGATTGAGCAGATCGCACAGAGCGGCACCGAACTGCTGCTGTATTCGGTCAACAACATCACCAGCGGCACCGATGCGCAGGGTGAAGTGACGGTGCGGCTGGCCAAGGGCGGTCGCGTGGTCAACGGGCAGGGCGCCGATACCGACATCGTGGTGGCCTCCGCCAAGGCGTATCTGAACGCGCTGAACAAGATACAGGGCGGGCTGCAGCGCTCGCATCCGCAGTTGTGAGCGCGGGCTGGATGTAACGAAAACGGCCGTCCACGGACGGTCGTTTTTTTATTCGGCCAGGATGGCCGCGCGCGCCGCGTTGGCGGTCAGCGTCAGTTCGGCAAACCCATGCCGCACGACTTCGCCATTCACCTTCAGGTCGTAGCCATCGCCGTCCGCGCCGAGCAATGTCGCGCTTCGATTCACGAGTGCGGGATGCCGGTTCAGCGCTTCGATCAGCGCATCTTCTTCCTGCATCAGCGGGTAGCGCGGTAGCAGATACTTCTCGTTGCCGATCCAGTGGATGTCGCCGAAGCCGCCGATGTAGCGCAGCGCCAGCGGGGTGATGCGGTAGAAGTTGAAGTCCGCCAGCGCGTACCAGGTCTGCGCCTCGGGGAAATAGCGCAGATAGCGTTTTCCGCATTGCGCGCGATCGGGCTGATGGACGGCGTGGCCAACGACGGTGATCCGCCCCTGGGTTTGGATGCGCGGATCCTCCTGGTTATGGCTGACGAGGCTGACGCGCGAGTCATGCAGAATGTTTTTGGTGTGTTCCGCCAGGCCGCTGATCAGGATCAGCAGGCTGCCGTCGAAATCGACCAGATAGGGCGTGATCGAGGTGAAAGGATGACCGTCGAACTTCTTCGACAGCGTACCCAGTGCACCGTAACGATGCGCGCGCAACAGTTGGCGCGCGACGCGCGGGTTGGCTTGCATGGAGGTTTTGTCGAGTATCATGTGCGCATTGTATGAAGTCATTCATGGATATGAAACGCTTATTTCAGGATGTGGTGGATATGCTGCATTTTCTGCGCTTCGTGGTGGCGCGCCTGCGCCAGGACCGCTGCGCGGAGATGGCGGCCAGCCTGACCTTCACCACCCTGCTGTCGCTGGTGCCATTGCTGACCATCATGCTGACCGTGTTCACCGCCTTCCCGGTGTTTGCCGATCTGGCGGCGAGCTTCAAATCGTTCCTGTTGTCGAATCTGGTGCCGGAGACGGGTGGCCGGATGATCACCCGCTACGTGGAGCAGTTCGCCGAAAGCGCGTCGCGTTTGACCGCAGTGGGGGTCGCGGCCCTCGGGATCACCGCGATGTGGATGATGCTGACCATCGATAACGCGTTTCATCGCATCTTCCGCGCGTCGAGGCAGCGCAGGATGTTGCAGCGGGTGCTGGTCTATTGGGCGGTCATCACGCTGGCTCCCGTGCTGGTGGGGGCCAGCCTGTCGCTGACTTCATGGCTGGCGGGATTGTCGATGGGAAATGACCAGAATTTGTCGGCGTTCAATGCGATCGCCCTCAAATTGTTTTCTGTGCTGCTGACCAGCGCCGCGTTCACCCTGCTGTTCCGGGTGGTGCCGAATCGTTATGTGCCGATGACGCATGCGATGATAGGCGGCGTCATCGCGGCGATCGCCTTCGAGGCGATGAACCGCGGCTTTGCCTACTACATCACGCAATTTCCGACGTACAAACTGGTCTATGGCGCGTTTGCCAGTCTGCCGATCTTCCTGTTGTGGATCTACCTGTCCTGGTTGATGTTGTTGTTCGGTGCGATCATCGCCGCCGCCATCCCGCACTGGCGCAGCCGCCATGCCCTGAAAATAGACCACCCGGCGCGGCTGTATTTCGCCCTGCATATTTTGAAGGAAATGGATCGGGACTTGCAGAACGGCGAGGTACATGGCCTGCCCGAACTTTCGCGCCAGTTGCGCATCGGCTACGAGGAGGTAGAAAACATCATGTCGCAACTGGTCAAGGCCAGGATTGTCGGCAAACTATCCGAGTCGGGTTGGGGGCTGGTACGGACACCGGATCGCATCGCTGTTTCCGAGTTGACCCGTTTGTTCCTGCTGGATGTCAATGCATTACCCCAACAGCCGGTGGATGCCGAAGTGCGGCAATGGTTCGCCAAACTGGACAAGTGTATCGGTGCGGCGCAGGGGCAGACTTTGCGCGATATCTGGCGCGGCTGAAGTTGCCTGTTTGCGGTTTTTCGGCTTTAATGCGCGCCCCGCGCGGCGGGCGTGATGAATCGATAGAGGAGAGAACATGAATTTTCTGGAAAAGTTATTTGAAGGGGCGTTGTGGAACAGCCGCTTCGTCATTTTGAGCGCGGTCATCGGCAGTTTGCTGGCCGGCTTTGCCATCTTCTATCTGGCGACAGTCGATGTCGTCTATCTGTTCCAGCACGCACTGCATTATGCCGACTCCTCCCTGACCGAAGAGGCGCGCAAGGCCCTGCACGACAGTACGGTGTCACATATCGTCGAAGTGGTGGACGGCTACCTGCTGGCGACCGTGATGCTGATTTTCTCGCTCGGGCTGTATGAGCTGTTCATCAGCGATATCGACCAGGCGCATGGCAGCCGCGCCTCCAGCAAGATCCTGGTGA
>CAZSIO010000137.1:0-3424 GCA_964606865.1 uncultured Sideroxydans sp. | reverse complement strand
GATCGTGCGCGAAGCGCACCACCTCGCCCGGCAGCAGGCCCAGCCCCGGCACATCACCCTCGGTGCTGTGCTCGAACAGCATCTGCAGCCCGATGCAGATGCCAAGGAAAGGTTTGTTGTGTGCCGCATCCAGCACGGCCTGGCGCAAACCGCGCCCATCCATCTCGCGCATGCAGTCGCGCATTGCGCCTTGGCCGGGGAATATCACACGACTGGCAGCAGCGATGACCGCAGCCTTATCGGTGACTTGCACCGACAGATCCGGCGCAACCTTGCGCACGGCCTGATACACCGAACGCAGATTGCCCATGCCGTAATCGACGATCGCTACATCAGTCATGACGACTTACAAAGACCCTTTGGTTGATGGCATGACCCCGGCCATGCGCGGATCGATCTCCAGTGCGACGCGGAGCGCACGGCCGAAGGCCTTGAAAATGGTCTCGGCCTGATGGTGCGCATTTTCGCCCGCCAGATTATCGATGTGCAAGGTGACCAGGGCATGATTGACGAAGCCCTGAAAGAATTCATGGAACAGTTCGGTATCGAATTCGCCGATCGAGGCGCGCGTGAAACGGCAATTGAAAGTCAACCCGGGCCGACCGGAGATGTCCAGCACCACGCGCGACAAGGCCTCGTCCAGCGGCACATAAGCATGGCCGTAGCGGCGCAAGCCCTTCTTGTCACCGATGGCTTGCGCGAATGCCTGTCCCAGGGTGATGCCGATGTCTTCCACCGTGTGATGGGCATCGATGTGCAAATCACCTTTGGCCTGGATGGCGAGATCGAGCAGGCCATGCCGCGCCACCTGATCCAGCATGTGCTCCAGGAATGGCAAGCCGGTATCCAGCTCAACCTTGCCCGTGCCGTCGAGATTGATCTCGACCGCAATCTGGGTCTCCAGGGTGTTGCGACTGACTTTTGCGCTACGCATGATTTCTTTCCATTTACACCAAACTATCCTGCAATGCCGCGATGAATTTCGCGCCGGTAATGCCGCGATAAATTTCGCGTTCTGGTTCCGACATAACCTGAAGGTTAGTCTCCACCGAAACTCGCTCACATTGCTTGTAAGCTCTCTTTTAACGCAGTGACAAACCGCTCGTTTTCCTCGGGTGTGCCAACCGTGACCCGCAAACAATCGCGCAATGCCGGATGCCCGCCGTCCAGATTCTTGATCAGCACACCGCGCTGTTTCAATTCTGCAAATACCGCTGTCGCGCCGGCGACGCGGAACAGGATGAAATTAGCCTCGCTGGGATACGCCTGCACGCCAGGCGTTACCTGCAAGGCGTTCAACAATCTGCCGCGCTCCTGTTTGATGCTTTCCGCCTGTGCCAACAACAGGTCGTGATGCGCCAGCAATTGCGCCGCCACCGACTGCGGCAATACGCCCACATTATACGGCAAGCGCAATTTTTCCAACTGGCTCAACCACGCGGCGGAGCCCGCCAAAAAACCCACCCGCAAACCCGCCATGCCCAGCTTGGAAAAAGTGCGCATCACCAGCAGATTCTCGTAGTGCGCCAGTTGCGGGATGAAACTATCAGAGGCAAAAGCGTAATACGCCTCGTCCAGCACCACCAACCCCGGCGCAGCCGCGATGATTTGCCGGACGGCCGCCGCGTCGAACAGATTGCCGGTCGGATTGTTCGGATACGCCAGAAACACCAGCGCCGGTTGCTCACGCTTGATGGCTGCCAGCATCGCCTCGAGATCGAGCGAGAAATCCTCCCGCAGCGGCACGCCGACATATTCCATCCCGGCAAAGAGGGCGATCATGCGGTACATCACAAACGACGGCTCGACGCTCAACAGCACCGCGCCCGGCTTGGCTACGGCCAGCGCCAGAATCTGGATGATCTCGTCCGAACCGTTGCCGAGCAGAATATCCATGCCGGGAGGCAGGTCCACCACCCGACGGATACCGGCTTTCAGTTGTTGTGCGCCCGCGTCGGGATAGCGGTTGATCGCGGCATCCGCCACGGCGCGCGCGATTTCGTCGCGCAGCGCCGGCGGCAAGCCATAAGGATTTTCCATCGCGTCCAGCTTGATCAGGCCGCTGGCGGGCGGGACGTGATAGGCATTCAGCGCCTGGATCTCGGGGCGAATCAGGCGCTCTGGCGTGGCAAAAGTACGAATGGAAGGCATGAATGGACAGCGATTCAATAACGTGCGGCATTCTACCGTACTCTGGTGATTTGTCGTGGATGCCGCCTATAATCGGCACTCCCAACCCAGAGTCAGGCCATGTCAAACGAAGATTTGCGCGTATTGCTGGTCGAATGCAGCGATCAGGATGCGGAAAACATCCTCGCCAAACTCGCACCCGCCGGTTACGCGCTACGACCCACTCGCGTCTGGGATGAAGCGGGCATGCGGCGCGCGCTGACCAGCGCCACGTTCGATGTGATCCTGTGCAGCGATGACAGGGATTCTTTCGGCGGCCTGCCGGCGTTAAGCCTGTTGCGCCGCCTCGATCTGGATATTCCCTTCCTGCTGCTGGCGCGCGAACTGAAGGAAGAGACCGTTATCCGCACCCTGCAGGCCGGCGTGGATGACTACATCCTCAAGGGCAGTCTCAACCGTCTGGCACCCTCCATCGAGCACAATCTGCATCAGGCGCGCATCCGCCGCAACTATCGCAGCGCGCAAACCGCCTTGCAGGAAAGCCAGGCGCGGATGCACGCTTTCATCGCCGACTTGCCGGGCATGGCCTACCAGATCCAGATGGATGCGAAAGGCAACGTCAGCTTCCCCTACGTCAGCGAAGGGTGTCAGCCGCTGCTGGTGATCGAGGCGCAGGATTTGACGGCAGAGCCCGGTCTGTTCGAGCGCATGCTGCACCCGGACGATGCCGTCGGCTACCGCGCCAGCATGCTGCACTCCGCCGAGCATCTCACCTTCTGGAACTGGGAGGGACGCCTGCATACCCCTCCCGATAACGAGATCAAGTGGATCAACCTGCGCTGCAGCCCGCGCCGGGTGGAACAGGGTGTGCTGTGGGAAGGCATCATGCTCAACGTCACCCAGAGCAAATTGAATGCGGCTGAACTGGCCAGTTCGAAACAGCAACTGCACGAGTTGTCCGCCCACATCGAGGACGTGCGGGAACAGGAGCGCATCGCCATCGCGCGCGAAGTGCATGATGAACTGGGCAGCCTGCTCACCGCCACCAAGTTGGACGTGGCATGGCTCAGCAGTCACCTGAAAGATTCGCCCAAACTGGAAAGCAAGGTCAAGGATATCGAATCGCTGATCGACAAATGCACCCAGGCCGCGAGCAACATCTCGCGCAGCCTGCGCCCCAGCGCACTCGACACCTTCGGCATCGTCGCCGCCATCGACAATGAAGTGCAGGAATTTTCGCAGCGCGCCGGCATCGCCTGCGACTTCCGGCACAACGATGAAACCATGCCGCTGG
>CAZSIO010000136.1:0-3443 GCA_964606865.1 uncultured Sideroxydans sp. | reverse complement strand
CGGATTATCCCAGAAAAGTGCCCGGCAACGGAACACAGCTTGTATCAGGCATGGCCATGCCGTATCGCGCGATGAATGGCGCTGCTCCCCCGGCAGCGCCAACAGATCACTGCGCGGAAAAGCGATAGCCGCTACCGCGCACCGTCTGCACCAGCCCCTCCAGACCGGGGGCTTCCAGCGCTTGGCGCAGGCGGCGGATATGCACATCCACCGTGCGCTCTTCCACGAACACATGGTCGCCCCACACCTGATCCAGCAGTTGTGCCCGGCTATACACGCGCTCGATGTGGGTCATGAAAAAATGCAGCAGACGGAACTCGGTCGGCCCCAACTCGATGTTGGCGCCCTTGGCGCTGATGCGGTGGGTGGCCGGCGACAACTCGATGCCGCCGATGCTGACCAGCTCTTCGCTCATCTGCGGCGTGCGCCGGCGCAACACGGCGCGGATGCGCGCCATCAATTCACGCGGCGAAAAGGGCTTGGTGATGTAGTCGTCAGCACCCGCTTCCAGCCCCTGTATCTTGTCGCGTTCCTCGCCGCGCGCGGTCAGCATGATGATGGGAATGTCGCGGGTGCGCGCATCGGCACGCAGGCGGCGCGCCAGTTCGACGCCGGAACTGCCGGGCAGCATCCAGTCTAGCAGGATCAAGTCGGGCAGTGCCTGCTTGATCTGTGCCTGCGCCGCTTCCGCATCCAGTGCCTTGACCGCGCGGAAGCCGCATTGCTCCACGTTGAATGCCAGTAATTCCTGGATCGCCGGTTCATCCTCCACCAGCAGAATCGTTGCTGTCGCCATACTGTGCTCCATCCCTGTTTTCAATATGCGATGATGGTATGAAAGAAATATGACAACCGTGTGACAGTTTAGCCGGGGAAGCGTCGATGCGCAGGAATTGATTTGCCATGCAGAGTGGGCAGCGTCGATCCGAGCAGCATCCCGGCCACGCTCATCAACAACCCAACCAGTTGCGGCGGCCAGTAGGTATCGGGCTGCAACAGCTCCAGCAGCAACCACGAACCCAATCCCAGCAAGATTGAAAGGAGCGCCCCCTGATTGTTGGCGCGCCGCCAATACAGGCCAAACACCAGCGGCACGAAGGCGCCGACCAGGGTGACCTTGTAGGCGTTCTCCACCATATGAAAAATACTCGATTCCGAGTTGAGCGCGAACCACAGCACGAGGATGCCAAACGTCAGCAGAATGATGCGCATGGTGCGCAACATTTGCTTGTCGCTCATTTCACTGAAGACAAAATGCTTGAGGATGTTCTCGGTGAACATCACCGACGGTGCCAGCAGCGTGGCCGAGGCGGTGCTCATAATGGCGGACAGCAGCGCACCGAAGAAGAACACCTGCGCGATGAGCGGGGTGTGGTTCAGGATCAGGCTGGGCAGGACCATTTGCGAATCGCGCCCGGCCAATTCGCCAAAAAATTGCGGATCGATCAGCATGGCCGCGTAGGCCAGGAACATCGGGATGAAAGCAAAGGCAAAATACAGCACGCCGCCGGCCACCGCACCGCGTACTGCAATCTTTTCACTCTTCGCGGAAGTGATGCGCTGGAACACGTCCTGCTGCGGGATGGAGCCCAGCATCATCGTCACCGCGGCGCCGACAAACGGAATCCATGCTTCCATGCCGCCGCCCTGTGGGAACAGTTGCAGTTTGCCTGCCGCCTGCGCCTGCATCACCACATTCCCCGCCCCGCCCGCCTGCTCGCCGATCAGCACGGCGATCAACAGCAGCGCGGTCATGATGATGGTCATCTGCACAAAGTCGAGCAGCGCCACCGACCACATGCCGCCAATCAAAGTGTAGGCCAGCACCACGGCGATGCCGATGACCATACCGGCCTGCGGCGTGACCACGCCATTGCTGACCACGTTGAACACCAGCCCCAGCGCCACCACCTGTGCCGACACCCAGCCGAGATAGGACAGCATGATGCACATCGACATGATGAGCTCCACCGTGCGGTTGTAGCGGGCGCGGTAATAGTCGCCGATGGTCAGCAGATTCATGCGGTACAGCAGCGGCGCAAAGAATAATCCGGCGAGGATCAGGCAGAGGCTGGCACCGAACGGGTCGGCGACCACGCCGCCCAGTCCTTCCTGCACGAAGGTGGCGGAGATGCCGAGCACCGTCTCCGCGCCGAACCAGGTGGCGAACACCGTGGCGGTGACCACGGGCAACGGCAGGTTGCGCCCCGCCACCACGAAATCGCGCGAGGTGTGCACACGCCGCGCCGCATAGACACCGACCCCGACCGAGAACAGCAGATAGAGCGCGACGAACCAGATCAGCATGCAGAGTCTCCTGGGCAACGATGCGGCGCATTTTAATGCATGCGCAATCCGGGGCGGCCATGAAAAAAGGCTCCCGCAGGAGCCTTTTTCAGATGAAACAAATTGCTTACAGTTCTTGCGCGTGTGCCGCCAGGTATTTCGCCACGCCTTCGGTCGAAGCACCCATGCCGGCCTTGCCCTTGCTCCAGCCGGCCGGGCAGACTTCGCCGTGCTCTTCGTTGAATTGCAGGGCATCGACCATGCGGATCATCTCGTCGATGTTGCGTCCCAGCGGCAGGTCATTCACCACCTGGTGGCGCACCAGGCCGGAACGGTCGATCAGGAACGAGCCGCGATAAGCCACGCCGCCGTCGGCTTCCACGTCGTAGGCCTTGCACACCTCGTGCTTGATGTCGGCGACCAGCGGGTAGCGCACCTGGCCGATGCCGCCGTTGTTCACCGGCGTGTTCTTCCAGGCGAGGTGAGTGAAGTGGGAGTCGATGGAAACGCCGATCACTTCGACGTTGCGCTTCTTGAATTCATCCAGGCGGTGATCAAACGCGATGATCTCGGACGGACAGACAAAGGTGAAATCCAGCGGGTAGAAAAACACCACCGCATACTTGCCGCTGATGTGCTTCTTCAGGTTGAAGGATTCGTTGATCTCGTTGTTGCCCATGACGGCGACAGCGTTGATATCGGGTGCTTGCTTGCCTACGAGTACGGCCATGATGATCTCCTGAAATTAAGCGGGGTTGAAAGGTTGAGAGAAATGCTTGGGTATGGATTTTGCCAGAAGCGGAACAACTGTCAACTGATTGGTGGGTTTTTTTCACCTTCAGTTTCATTGCTTCTAAATTGGGTGCGATGCAACTGCGCGTACACCCCGCCCTTGGCGAGCAGCTCGGCGTGAGTACCCGCTTCTGCAATCTGCCCCTTTTGCAGTACGACGATACGGTCAGCCTTTTCAATGGTGGACAGGCGGTGGGCGATGACCAGGGTCGTGCGCTCGCGACACGGTGGGGCGGAGCCCTCTGGTGCGGGAGCGAGCGCATCGCACCTCCTCCCGCAATCGGCCGGCTTCGTCGGTAACGTGTCGGAGGTGCGCTCGCGACACGGTGGGGCGGAGCCCTCTGGTGCGGGAGCGAGCGCATCGC
>CAZSIO010000135.1:0-3523 GCA_964606865.1 uncultured Sideroxydans sp. | reverse complement strand
AGCGCCCTTGCGTGCAGCGGCATCGCCCATGCGGAAATCTACAAGCATGTGAGCAAGGACGGGCGCGTGACGTATTCCAGCGAGCCGGTCAAAGGCGCGCGCAAGCTGCAACTGGAGCCGTTGAACACCGTACCTGCTCCCAAAGCGCGCTCCAAGTCGGGTGAAGAATCATCCACCGGCTTCCCGCGTGTCGATAAGGCCACACAAAACCAGCGCGATGATCGTCGCCGGAATATTCTCGAGGACGAGCTGGCGAGCGAGCATCAGGCACTGGAGACGGCGCGCGAAAAGCTCAAGGTGGCGCAGGACACGCCGGAAGTCTATCGCACTCAAAGCGGGCAAATATTCCGCAACGTCGCCCAGTATGACGAAAACGTTCGCCTCGCGCAGGAAGCGGTGCAGGCCCATGAAGACAACATCAAAGCGCTGCAGACCGAACTGGCGAACCTCAAGTAAATCCGGGCTGGCATGTTTTCTGCTGTAACCCAGACATGAACAGTCCACCACTCCCCACCCTGGAAAATCTCGCCACCGCCGTGCTGTTGCTGGACGAGCAGTCGCGCATCGTTTATCTCAATCCAGCCGCCGAACATCTGTTCGAGGTCAGCCACAGCACGCTACTCGGCCACCCCCTGCAATCCGCGTTCAGCCACACTGACCAACTCTTTGCCGCGATGCAGTCGGCACTGGCCAACCATGCCAGCCACATCGAGCATGACCTGACCCTGGGGACGCACACCCTCGCCCACAAGCTGCACTTGAGCTGCACCGTGACCCCGCTGCAGATGGAGTCGTTCGCCCTGCTGCTGGAATTCCACACCATCGACCGCCCGCTCAAGCTGGCGCGCGAGGAACAGATGCACGACCAGACCCAGGCCAACCGCCTGTTGTTGCGCAATCTGGCGCATGAGATCAAGAATCCGCTCGGCGGTATCCGCGGCGCGGCGCAATTGCTGGAGCAGGAGCTCGAAAAACCCGCCTTGCGCGAATATACCCAGGTCGTGATCCAGGAAGCAGACCGGCTACGCTCGTTGCTGGAGAAGCTGCTCACGCCGCAACAGGTGCCCCATTTCAGTGCGCTCAACATCCATGAAGTGCTGGAACGCGTGCGCAGTGTGGTGCTGGCCGAGATGCCCGGCGATCTGCTGATCCGGCGCGATTACGATTTGAGTCTGCCGGAACTGGACGGAGACAAGGAACAGCTGATCCAGGTCACCCTCAACATCGTGCGCAACGCGGCACAGGCCATGCACGGCAAAGGCCAGATCACGTTGCGCACCCGCATCGCGCGCCAGGTGACGCTGATGAAGAAACGCCATCGCCTGGCCATCTCGGTGCAGATCATCGACAACGGCCCCGGTATCCCCGGCCATCTGCACGACACGATCTTCTATCCGCTGGTCTCCGGCCGCGCCGACGGGCATGGACTGGGTCTGACCCTTGCCCAGGATTTCGTCAGTCGCCACCAGGGCAGCATCGAATTCGAGAGCGAGCCGGGCCGCACCTGTTTTACGGTCATGCTCCCGCTTAATACTACGGAAAATAAATCATGAACAAGCCTGTCTGGATCATCGATGACGACCGCTCCATCCGCTGGGTACTGGAAAAGGCGCTCGCGCGCGAGGAGATCGAATTCAAGAGTTTCGCCTCTGCCGACGAGGCGCTGGCGGAATTGACCGTGAGTCAGCCGCAGATGGTGATCAGCGACATCCGCATGCCGGGCAGCTCGGGACTTGACCTGTTGCAGACCTTGCGCAGCAAGCATCCCGCGCTGCCGGTCATCATCATGACGGCCTACTCGGATCTGGAAAGTGCGGTCTCGTCGTTTCAGGGCGGCGCCTTTGAATATCTGCCCAAGCCGTTCGATGTGAACCACGCGGTCGAGCTGATCCGCCGCGCGCTGGCGCAAAGTCAGCGCAAGCAAAGCAACAGCAACGAAAACACCGATGCGCCGGATATTCTCGGCCATGCCCCGGCAATGCAGGAGGTGTTCCGCGCCATCGGCCGCCTCGCCCAATCGAACGCCACCGTGCTCATCAACGGCGAATCCGGCACCGGCAAGGAACTGGTCGCACAAGCCCTGCACCGCCACAGCGCGCGCGCCAACAAACCCTTCGTCGCCATCAACACGGCCGCGATCCCGAAAGACCTGCTCGAATCGGAATTGTTCGGCCACGAGAAGGGCGCGTTCACCGGCGCGACCACCACGCGCCACGGCCGCTTTGAGCAGGCCGAAGGCGGCACCCTGTTCCTCGACGAGATCGGCGACATGCCTGCGGAATTGCAGACGCGTCTGCTGCGCGTATTGTCGGACGGCAACTACTACCGCGTCGGCGGGCATCAGCCGATCAAGGCCAACGTGCGCATCATCGCCGCGACGCACCAGAATCTGGATGAACGCGTGAAGCGCGGCTTGTTCCGCGAGGATCTGTTCCACCGTCTCAACGTCATCCGCCTGCGCCTGCCGCCGTTGCGTGAACGGCGCGAGGATATTCCGTTGCTGGCAAAGCATTTTTTGCAGAAGAGCGCGAAGGAACTGGGTGTCGAGCAAAAAACCTTGAGCGAAGCCGCGCTGAATTATCTTGCCGCGCAAGACATCCCGGGCAACGTGCGCCAGTTGGAGAACCTGTGCCACTGGCTCACCGTGATGACGCCGACCCAGCAAGTGGAGATCGCCGATCTGCCGGCGGAATGGCGCGAGGGCTCGCCTGCCGCAAGCGTCAACAGCGACTGGCGCGCAGCGCTGGCACAACAGGTCGCGCTGGCCCTGCAACACAACGAACCCAATATTCTCGACACGTTCAACAAGGATTTCGAGCGCACGCTGATCACCCAAGCCTTGCAGCACACCGGCGGACGGCGCATCGAAGCCGCCACCCTGCTCGGCATGGGACGCAACACACTGACGCGCAAGATTCAGGAATTGGGGATGGACGATACCGGCGCGGCTTGACCCGTGGGTCGGACTTCAGTCCGTCGTTTTTGGGTTTTCCGGATCCGCCAGAGGCGGTGTAGCCGCCTCTCCCGCGAGTTTCATCTTCGTCCGGTTCTTGCTCTCGTCCGCAAAACGGAAGCGGCCCGCCAACACGCAACCCTTCATGCCGATGTCGCAGGGCCGGTTCAGCACCTTCTGGCACTTGCCATCGACTTCATGCGGACATCCCCAGCCGCCCATGACCGACTCCGTCAGGCCTTTTTAACAAACTCGGTCTTCAACTGCATCGCGCCGATGCCGTCAATCTTGCAGTCGATATCGTGGTCGCCGTCCACCAGGCGGATGTTCTTCACCTTGGTGCCGACCTTCACCACGGAGGATGAACCCTTGATCTTCAGGTCCTTGATCACAGTGATCGTGTCGCCATCATTCAGAATCGTACCGAATGCATCCTTGAAAACTTTAACCGCTTCAACTGTCTCAGCGGCGACCTTCGGCCATTCATGCGCGCACTCCGGGCAGACATAGTTATCGCCGTCTTCGTAGGTGTATTCGGAATTGCATTGGGGGCATTTTGGTAGATCAGAC